>NZ_JAAPAW010000007.1:0-329 GCF_014435245.1 Streptococcus sp. IMAU 99161
TCCTTGTTGTTAGCGTCAAATTTAGTTGTATCCAACCATACTTGGTAAACCAACTTGTCGCCACGGTTAACAGTCTTCGTATTGATGTTTTCAGCTTCGTTGTTTGCAGTACCATCCACATATGGGTTGGCATTTGTATCTGCGTACTTGTCAGCCAATTCAGAATCGTCATCAAGAAGCTTGTTATCAGTGATTGAGAATTTCTCTGCATTCAATACATACTTCTCTGGTTGGAACTTAGGTTCTTCCGGAGGAGTGACACGGTTGTTGAACTCTTTATCAGCGATTGTACCTACAGTTGCTACAAGGGCCTTAGCTGTACCGTCGTG
>NZ_JAAPAW010000007.1:503-13219 GCF_014435245.1 Streptococcus sp. IMAU 99161
GCGTTTAGTGAAGTTGAATGACACGTCAACTGGAACGTTGTTGACACGTTTTTCAGTTGGTTTGCTTGGTTTTTCAACTTTCTTCGTTGTTGGGTTGTAGTAGTTCACTACTTGAGCCGCAGTATTTTCGATATCTGCACCACCAGGAACATCAGCTTTCACTGTTGTTGGGATGTCGAACTTGTAGTAGCGTCCAAATGCGAATTTCGTTGTATCAATGATTTGAGTGTTTTCAGCGTCGCCAAGTGACTTCGTGAAGCCATCTTTCAGGTTAGCTGTCACAATACCGTTATTAATAGCAATATCGAACTTAGTTGTTACATCTGCGCCAGTAACTGAATCGTAAACCTTGATGTCTGATGCAGTAACCGTCAATTTATCCTTGTCGTAGTTATCTGTGATACCAACTGTTTGGATGTTATCTTTGTTGTTTGCGTCAAACTTAGTTGTATCCAACCATACTTGGTAGTAAAGTTTAGATCCACGTTCAACTGTCTTGGTATTCAAGTTTTCAGCTTCGTTGTTGTTTGTATTGTCGACATATGGGTTAGTATTTGTTTCACCATATTTATCTGTCAATTCAGAATCGTCATCAACGAGCTTCGTACCTGTGATATCGAACTTCGCTTTAGAAACAACGTATTTCTCTGGTTGGAACTTAGGTTCTGTTGGTGGAGTGACACGGTTGTTGAATTCTTTATCGGCAGGATCTGTCACGTTTGTGATCAAGGCTTTCGCTGTACCATCGTGACTGACTTTAACCGTTACGACTGCAGCCATTGGGTCGTAAGTGACAGTCGAGTCTGTACCTTTCACCTCTGTTACAGTGTAAGTGTAAGTACCTTCTTGACCCTTCTTGTACTTAAGGGCTGTGACAGTTTCACCAGCTCTGTTTGTGTAATCAACTGGTACGAACTTGAAGTTACCGTCTGCGTCGTTGGTTGTCCTTGCGATCACAACATTGTCGCTGTCTTTCAACTCGAATGTGAATTCGCCAGCTTTAAGCGCACGACCTTCCAATTTCTTAGTGAAGTTGAATTCTACTGAGATTGGAACACTGTTAACACGTTTTTCAGTTGGTTTTTCTTTTGGTGTTACAGATTTATGAGTTGGGTCATAATAGTTCACAACTTGAGCTGCTTTGTTTTCAATATCAGCACCAGCTACGACATCGTCTTTCACTGTTGCTGGGATATCAAATTTATAGTAGCGGCCAAATTCGAACTTAGTTGTATCGATTACTTGAGTATTTTCAGCGTCGCCAAGTGACTTCGTGAAGCCTGCTTTCAGGTTAGCTGTCACAATACCGTTATTAATAGCAATATCGAACTTGTTAGTAACATCTGCACCAGTGACTGAATCGTAAGCCTTGATTTCAGATGCAGTAACATTCAACTTCGTTTCGTCAAAGTCATCTGAGATACCAACTGTTTGGATGTTATCTTTGTTATTTGCGTCAAACTTAGTTGTATCCAACCATACTTGGTAGTAAAGTTTAGAGCCACGTTCAACTGTCTTAGTATTCAAGTTTTCAGCTTCGTTGTTGTTTGTATTGTCGACATATGGGTTTGAATTTGTTTCACCATATTTATCTGTCAATTCAGAATCGTCATCAACGAGCTTCGTACCTGTGATATCGAATTTCGCTTTAGATACAACGTATTTCTCTGGTTGGAACTTAGGTTCTGTTGGTGGAGTGACACGGTTGTTAAATTCTTTATCAGCAGCATCTGTGACAGTTGCTACGATTGCTTTAGCTGTACCGTCGTGAGAAACCACAACTTTCACAGTCGCAACCATTGGGTCGTAAGTAACGGTACTATCAGCACCACGAACTTCTTCTACAGTGTAGTTGTAAGTCTTACCAAGATCATCGCGACCAAACTCAAGTGTCTTGAAGTTTACTTTACCACTTGCATCATTGTGAACACGTTCAACTTCTGTACCATTTTTCTTCAAAATGAATTCGAATTCGTTAGCTTGAAGCGTACGTCCAGCAAGAGTCTTCGTGAATTTAAGATCAAGTGGAATTGGAACACTGTTGACACGTTTTTGTGTTGGTTTGTTTGGTTTTTCAACTGTCTTGCTTACTGGGTTGTAAACGTGAACTGTTTGGTTAGCTGTATTTTCAATATCAGCACCAGCCGCAACAGATGTTTTAACAGTTGCTGGAATATCAAATTTATAGTAACGACCAAATTCGAACTTAGTTGTATCGATAACTGGATTGTTTACTTTATCTTTGATGAATTCTTCTTTAGAAGTTGCAGTGATGGTACCATTTTCAACTTTGATGTCGAACTTGTTCGTCACATCTGCACCAGTAACTGAATCGTAAGCCTTGATGTCTGAAGCGTTCACTGTCAATTTGTCAGCATCGTATTTATCGGATACACCAACGTATTGAACGTTGTTTGCTTCAGTAAATTGATTTGTATCAAGCCATACTTGGTAAACCAATTTAGAACCGCGTTTAACAGTCTTGGTATTCAAGTTTTCTGGTTCGTTGTTTGCAACACCATCAGCATATGGATTTGCGTTAGTTTCAGCGTATTCATCTGTCAACTCATCGTCATCATCCATCAATTTTCTACCAGTAACATCGTATTTTTCTTTGCTTACAACGAATTTTTCTGGTTGGAATTTAGGTGTTTCTGGTGGTGTTACTTTGTTGTTGAATTCTTTATCCGCAGTACCGTCAGTAGCGTTACCGTTGGCATCTTTACCACCTGTTGAAGATACATTGGTAACAGTTGTCAATGAGTGACCATTCTTAGCAACTTTAACTGTAACAGTAGCTTTCATGGCATCGTAAGTCATACCAAACTCTTTGTTGGCTGGGATAACTTCTTCTACTGTATAAGTGTGAGTACCTACTTTAGTATTGTCAAATGACAAGTTAGAGAAGGATACGTTACCAGCAGCATCATTTTGTACAGTTTCAACAACTGCACCTGTAGCAGCATCTTTCAATACGAAGCTGAATTCACCTGCTTTAAGGGCGCGACCCGCCAACTTCTTAGTGAAGTCGAACTTGGTCACAACTGGAGCAACAACATAGTTGTTGAATTCAGTATCAGCTGGCATTGTAACAGCTGCGTTCAAAAGACCAGTTTGAGCATCTTTTGTGACGTTAACAGTCACAACAGCGTTCATTGGATCATAATCGATGTTGGTATCTGTTCCAGCTTTTTCACGTACAGTGTAAGTATGTGTCCCTGCAGCAGCGTATGAGATTGCATCGAATTGGATTGAACCGTCCGCTGCATTTTGTTTCGTTTGGATCACATTGCCATTTTCAAGCAATTCGAAGGTGAAGGCATTGGCTTCAAGAGTCTTACCTTCCAAACGTTTTGTGAAGCGGAATTGTGCTTGGGTTGCAGCAGGAGTGAAAGTATTGTTGAATTCAGTATCTGCTGGAAGCGTATTAACTGCTTTAAGAACATGACCATCTTTAGTGACAGTGATGGTTACTGCAGCTTTCATTGGGTCATATTGCATACCAGTTTCTGAACCACGAACTTCTTCAACAGTGTACTTGTGAGTACCAACTTGTGCATTTGTGAATGTCAAATCGTCAAAGGCGATCACACCACTAGCATTGTTAGTTTTTGTTTGAAGAACTGTTCCGTTGGCATCTTTCAATTGGAAAGTGAACTCACCATCTTTAAGGGCACGACCTGCAAGTGCTTTAGAGAAGTTGAACTTGGTCTTAACAGGAGCAACGGCAAAGTTGTTGAACTCAGTATCTGCTGGCATTGTAACTGCAGCGTTCAAAAGACCAGTTTGAGCATCTTTTGTGACGTTAACAGTCACAACAGCGTTCATTGGATCGTAATCGATATTGGTATCTGTTCCAGCTTTTTCACGTACAGTGTAAGTATGTGTACCTGCAGCAGCGTATGAGATTGCATCGAATTGGATTGAACCGTCCGCTGCGTTTTGTTTAGTTTGGATCACATTGCCGTTTTCAAGCAATTCGAAGGTGAAGGCATTGGCTTCAAGAGTCTTACCTTCCAAACGTTTTGTGAAGCGGAATTGTGCTTGGGTTGCAGTTGGGGTGAAGGTATTGTTGAATTCAGTGTCTGCTGGAAGTGTGTTAACCGCTTTAAGAACATGACCATTCTTAGTAACCGTAATCGTTACTGCAGCTTTCATTGGGTCATATTGCATACCAGCTTCTTTGTTTGCCGGAACAACTTCTTCTACAGTGTAATGATGGACACCAACTTCAGCTTTTGTGAATGTCAAATCGTCAAAGGCGATCACACCGCTAGCATTGTTAGTCTTCGTTTGAAGAACAGTTCCGTTCTCATCTTTCAATTGGAAACTGAACTCACCATTTTTAAGTGCACGACCTGCAAGAGCTTTGGTGAAGTCAAATTTCGTCTTAACGGGGGCGACAACGTAGTTGTTAAAGACCTTATCATCATCGCTTATTTTATATCCACCTTCAGCACTGTATTTAACTTTAGCTTGCAAATCACCCGCAGCATTTTGAGTAACCGTGACAGTCATGGTCACTTCCATGTCATCGTAGTCAACATTTGCATCTCTGCCACGTAACTCAGTGATGGTGTATGTATAAGTACCTACTTTATCAAATGTCAATTTAGAGAAGGTTGCTTTACCATCTTTGTTTGTAACAGTTTCTTCCACACCAGGTTCAGAAGATTTTTCCTTAATCTTGAAGCTAAATTCACCATTTACAAGTTTACGACCTTCCAATTGCTTTTCAACTTCAGGAATAACTGTTACAGGCTCTGGTTTTACATAGTAGTAAACAGGTTCTTTGTAAGGAACTAAGGTGTTGAGCAAGTCAACGTTGGTACCAATACCTTTTACTCCACGCTCTAATTGGGCATTTGGAGAAAGGTGACCAATATTATCTCCCAAGAATGGAACAAATACCGTCTTTTTAGGGACATAACCGGCAGCGTCTTGGAAATCAAATGGAACTTCAATACCATTTGGATGGTTGACGCCATCATTACCTCTGAAAGCAATCGTACGAAGCGGTGTCTTTTTAACCACCAATTCTTTTGTATTGGCTTGCCCTGGTTTGATTGGTTCAGTTTCTGCTATGAGCATATAACCATCAGTACTCAAAGTACCATCTGAACGTTTGCTTTGTTGTCTTGGATCTAAAAGATAAACACGGATGACAACCGTACCGTCTTTACCTACAATTTCCTTGATACGTTTGATTCCTGCACGCTCAGCGTCCATAAATCTGGTACCTACAGTGTAAGGCTTGCTGACATAACCAGATTTTTCATTCGCGTCAGCTGTCTGATAAAGTTTATAATTCACAAACTGACGTTCACCAGAAGCAGTGAAGTTTTGACCTTCCATAGCTGTTATTGAATAACTTGCAAGTTCTACTTCATTCCCGTTAGGTTTATAAGTCTGTGCTGTTTTATCCGTTTTATTAGGATCATAAGTTGGGTTGTTTTTATCAACTACTTTATAAAGCGTTTTTTGATTGACAGTGACAGGGATTTTGTCATTTGAATCTGTGATAGTACGACCATTGTAAGCTGGTTCAACAACGTTGATAATATCCGTTGTCGTACGAGCATTATAAACCGCATCGTAACGAGTTTTCTCTGCTGGAGTTAAGGTATGGCCAGCAGCAACTAAGGCTTTGATAGCTGCTCCAACTTCGTAACCGTTTTGAATAAACGGTTTATCTGATTTATCAGCAGCAGCTCCCCTACCTTCATTGTAATCTACTTGGAAAGTCAATTCTCCGTTCGATGCAGCAGTTGTAGTTGTGAATTTTTGGATACCACTTGAAGCAGTAATTTTCCTAGTTTCAACAACAGCGCCCGTATTTTTATTAATCAATTCAACTGTTGTATCTGTTGAATTATCAAAACTCTTATAGGCACGTGCATAATAGTTCGTATGATAACGTTCATTAAACTTCGTTAAATCCCAGATACCGTATGTATAGAAGTCACCTTCTTTTCTTTCATAACCAGCTGGTACAGATTGAGATGAAACACCTGATCCATTTGGATCATCCATAGTAGGAGTTGCTTCTTCATCAGTTTTCAAAGTTGTTTCAACATCAATAGGTTGGTTATTGTGGTCTGTCAAAGCACGACGTCCACGACGGCTACGACCTGATGCCAAAGCTCCGCCGTTCGTCATATCAGTTGCGGCACGATCAAGTACTGCACTGCGATCTTCAGCTGCTGCTTGATCTGCTTTAGGAGCTTCAGTACCACGAAGTGAGGCTACTTGCACTTTAGGCTTGAGGGCCACTGTTGGTGTTGCAGCTTCACTTGTGCTTGCTGCTTCTGAGCTTTCGCTAGTTGCAGCGCTTGTAGAAGCAGCTGGTTTTGCTGCTTCTGACACAGCACTGTGTGCTGGGCTCTTTTCATCAGCTTTTTTCACTTCTGGTCTAGCGGTTGCTTTTGGTGTTTCAGCTTTTGGAGCTGGTTTTGCTGTTCCTTCAGATTCAGCTGGTTTTACAGCTTCTTCAGCTTTCGTAGCCGTTTTTGCAGTTTCCTCAGCTTTTTCTGCTGCTTTATTAGCCTCAGATTGGGCTTTGACTTCCTGTGCAACACCTGTATTTGCTTGATCGACATTCGCTGCTGGGACATCATAAGAAGCTCCGGCATTAGAGGCAGCTGGTTCAGCTGCTACTGTGCTATTTGATGCAGACTTCGTCGAAGCCGACGTCGATGCATCTGAAGGGGCAGTTGCTTCATCCGCAGAAGCCGTAGTGGCACCTGCAGCGAAAAGAGCTGTCCCTAAGAGAACAGAACAAACACCAATGCTATACTTTCGCAAGGAAAAACGCTGGCGTCTATTAAATACATCCTTCATTTGATAGGATCTCCTTTTTCATATTTCATGATTCCATGATACAAACAAAATTGTAATATTATAGACATATTTTGTCAATTTGTTGTAATAAAATTGTTTTATTTTTAATATTTCCCCGAATTCTATACCCCCACCCCCTCTGTTTTTGAAATTTTTTCCCAATCGGTACACTTAATTTAAACAACAAAAAAAGCCATAGTAGATCTATAAATAGGGATCTATCACAGCTTTTCTTCTTTATTTATTTTACTTCTGAAATCAAGCCAGTATTGACATCGTATACGGCTCCGGAAATCTTCACATCCTCTGGAATCAAAGGGGAAGCTTTCAAGATCTCCATATCCTCTCGGACACTTTCTTCCACATCCTGGAAGGGAAGGAAATCACGATCGCCCACGTCTACTCCGAGTTCCTTCTTGAGATACTGACGGAAGGGCTCATTTTCAAAGGTTTGTGCCCCGCAATCCGTATGGTGCAGGACCACGATTTCGCGAGTTCCCATCTGCTGCTGAGAGATCACGAGCGAGCGAATCATATCCTCGGTCACGCGCCCTCCGGCATTCCGCAAAATGTGGGCGTCCCCCAAGGCAAGACCGAGGGCTGGTGCCACGTGAAGACGAGAATCCATACAGGTCACAATGGCCACTTTTGTTTTAGGCTTGATCGGTAGATGGAGATCTCCATGCAAGCCGACATAGGCTTGGTTGGCTTTTAAAAAATTATCAAAATAGGTCATAGCCACTCCTTCATTTACTTTGAGATTCAAATTATCTATTATTGTACCACAATCTACCTGTCCTGTCAGAAACGAGCCTTTAAGATTTGTCACACCGGAAAAAAGGCCCTCAGCGTTTGCATCTAGGCTTTTTCTTTCCATTGAAATACTTTCTTTAAGACTTCACTCAGAGTCGTCACACCAACCACTTGAATTTCGGATGGTGTCGTGATCCCTGTCAGAGAATTTTTCGGTACATAGATTTTTGTAAAACCGAGCTTAGCCGCTTCATTGATCCGCTGCTCAATCCGATTGACCCGACGGACCTCTCCTGTCAAGCCCAACTCTCCAACAAAACACTCCTGCGGGTTGGTTGGCTTGTCCTTGTAGCTGGAGGCAATGGCAACGGCAACGGCTAAGTCAATCGCAGGTTCATCCAATTTGACACCACCTGCAGACTTAAGGTAGGCATCCTGATTTTGAAGGAGCAAACCTGCCCGTTTTTCCAGAACAGCCATAATCAAACTTACACGGTTAAAATCAAGCCCTGTCGTCGTACGCTTAGCATTTCCAAACATAGTTGGTGTCACCAAGGCCTGCACTTCTGCAAGAATAGGACGCGTCCCTTCCATAGTCACTACGATGGACGAACCAGTCGCTCCATCCAAACGTTCTTCTAGGAAAACTTGACTCGGATTGAGTACCTCAACCAAGCCGCCTGACTGCATCTCAAAGATTCCAATCTCATTGGTGGAACCAAAACGGTTTTTGACCGCTCTTAAAATTCGGAAGGTATGATGGCGTTCGCCCTCAAAGTAGAGCACCGTATCTACCATATGCTCCAACATTCGAGGACCAGCCAAAGTTCCTTCTTTGGTCACATGCCCTACGATAAAGATGGCGATGTTATTGGTCTTAGCCAACTGCATGAGCTCAGCTGTTACTTCCCGCACCTGAGAAACTGATCCCTGGACCCCTGAAATCTCCGGAGACATAATGGTCTGGATGGAGTCGATGATAAGGAAGTTAGGCTGGATGCGTTCCACTTCCGCACGCACGCTTTGCATATTGGTCTCGGCATATAGGTAAAACTCGCTATCGATGTCCCCCAAGCGCTCTGCCCGTAACTTGATCTGCTGGGCCGACTCCTCTCCACTAACGTAGAGGACCGTTCCCACTTGAGATAGTTGGGTCGATACTTGAAGGAGGAGAGTAGACTTCCCAATCCCTGGATCTCCCCCGATGAGGACGAGACTTCCTGGGACGACACCACCTCCAAGGACGCGGTTGAATTCCTCCATCTCCGTCTTAGTCCGATGGACATTGATGGAGGTCACATCCGCCAGTTTCATGGGTTTTGTTTTCTCACCTGTCAAGGACACCCGGGCATTCTTGACCTCTGCGACCTCAACCTCCTCGACAAAAGAAGACCAAGAACCACAGTTAGGACAGCGCCCTAGGTATTTGGGTGAATTGTAGGCACAATTTTGACAAATAAATGTCGTTTTTTTCTTAGCTATACGATACCTCTTTCTAAATCTCTATCTCACACTCAATCACTTGACAAAAATCAATCTTCTCATTTGGCACAAACTGGCACATGAGCATTCCGTGAGTTACAATGATAATAGTTTTATAATTTCTATATTTTTCCAAAGCTGTTAAAAAACGATGACGCATCTCTAGATCAGTTTCATAGCGATAAGGAGAATCTTCAGATAAAGCTCCTTGATGTTTTAGATAATATTCATGAGCTACCAATACACTAGTTAAATCAGAGTTAGTGCCATCTATGTCTGGACGCCACTCATGAAAAAACGGCTCCACAAATAAGCCCAATCCTGTTTCAACTGCTATATAATGTGCTGTTTCTAAAGCCCTCGTCACAGACGATGAAATAATAATCTCTGCCTTTCCAAAACATGCAGTTTTAGCAACTTCTTTTGCCAGACTGCGACCTTTTCCTGTCAATGGTGCTAAATCACGACCAAAACCACTATAGAGTTGCGGATTTTCAAGTTTATCAAGCATACTATAATCTGGCTCCCCATGACGGACAAAAATAATTTTCATATTAAGATCCCCATAAAACTATCCAATCTTGATTCCGCAATCTTGCCACTGCTTCAGTGTTTTAGAGAATTTCTTCTGGTTGGCAACTCCGACAGCAGACAAATCGACAGAAACCTGATAATTCTCCTTGACAGCTGCCAAAACGGAAGCCTTGACACAGCCATTGCCATCTACCCCTATAAATTCTATGCTTTTAGCACCATTTCCCTCTAAAAAATCTTTTAAATCTGGATTAGTAAAGCAAGAAGCCCGACGCTTCTCAAAGATACGAGAAGATACAAGCAGCAAGCCGGTCGCAAATTTCTTCTTTCTGTCTTTTCTCTCCCAGAAAAAACGATTGAGAATATAGATAACTCGGTCGCTGGGATAGGTAGCAATTTTGTCATTTACAGCTGCAGTCAGTTCTTCATGATATGCTTTTCCTACAGCAACATAATCTGACTGCATGTCTACAACTAATAAATAGTCTGCCATTTTATTCCTCTATTTCCCAGTTGATCCAAAACCACCAGTTCGAACACCGTCAGCTTCATCTCCATCTGCGATTAAAAATGGTGCAAAGACAGCCTGAACCACACGTTCCCCAACTTCAAGAACAACTTCTTGATCGGTGATATTTTTCATCTGTGCAAAGATATGGCCTTCATTTCCTGGGTTGCCATAGTAGTCTCCATCAATAACGCCCACAGAGTTGATCAAGACCAGGCCTTTTTTGCGAGGATTAGAGGAACGGTCATAAAGATAGAGCACCTCACTCGCTTGCATATAGGCCTTGACCCCAGTTGGAACGAGGACGATTTCTCCTGGTGCAATCACTGTGCGCTCTGCCACCTTTAAGTCGTAGCCAGCTGCATGGGTCGTCTCCCGTTTTGGAAGCAAGTCCTGATTGGTATAGCTTGATACAAGTTCAAATCCACGAATTTTTGTCATCATAATTCCTCTTTCATTCTAAATAGTTTCTATCTCTTCTATTATACCATCACTTTTTTGAAAAGCGTTCCTTCAATTCTATTATTCGTAATTTTTTTAAAATTCCCTTTCAGTCAGTAAGTTGCATGTAATTTTCATGTTTTTTCTGAAAATAAAAAACCTTTATGAGTCATTTGACATACAATGTGTGCTAAAAAATTCTATTTTTAGGTTGAATCTACTCTTTAATTTTGCTATAATTCCTCTTATAGGGAATAATTTTAAAACTAAAATATTTTTCTTACTAAAACAAATATATGGGGGTCTTTCTCAAGATTCAATTTGGAAACTGGAGATCTTACAGAGCGGATACAGATCTCAACCAGTTTGACCATATGGTTTCGTGGGAATAGGATTTTTATGAAAAAAGGGGAAGATAAAATGGATAATAGAAAAAACATCAAAATTTTTGCATTTATCCTTGCTTTATTAACGGTTCTTTTCACTCTCAGCCTGACCAAAACGTCAGCCGAGACACCTGGAGTAACCATTACTGGTAAATTTGTAGATACCATTTTAAATGTTCAAGTGTCTAACAATGAAGGTGGGAATCTTGATTGGGAATTAGGAGAATGGGCAACATTCCGAATCAATGCCGACTTTAACTTAGCCGGTAAGGATGTTAAAGCAGGAGATACAACCGATATCACTGTATCAGATGCTTTGATCATTACATCACAAAGCTTTGATATTAAAGATGAAAAGACCAATGAAGTCATTGCTCATGCAAAAGTGGATAAGGATAATAAAAAGATTTCATTAACTTATACGGATTATGCGGAGAAACATTCAGATACACATGGTAATTTTTATTTCTACGCTCGTATCGACTTCAAGAAGCACCCTCAACAAGGAGAAATTCCGGTTGAAGTGACGGTTAACAACAAAACAACTATTGCAGGTAAAGTTACCTTTAAAGGTGTTGGTGATGGTAATCCAAACCTTTTAAAGAAAACAAGTTGGGTTCACTCAGATGATCCTAAGACTATTTCCTATGGCATTTCTGTGAACCAACTAAAGCAAAATATTAAAAAGGTAACAGTAGAAGACAAATTGCAATTTACCAATGCTTCTTATGTTAAAGATAGTTTTCGTGTGACAAAAGGTGAGATGTCTTATGTAAATGGTGAATGGCAATTTAATAATACTAAGGATGTAACCAATGAACATCCAGTTACTGTTGGTGAAAATGGTCAATCATTTGTTGTGAATCTTGGAGATATCAGTGAAACGGATCAATACCGTATTACGTATGATGTCCATTTAAATTACTCACCAGCCGATGGCGAAATTTTAAGTAACCAAGCTACCTTAAAAGGGAAAGATATAGAAACTAAAGTAGCCATCAACAAAGCTGCAGTTCAAATTGCAGGTGGATCAGGTATCGGTTATGTCTTTACCATTCATATCCATAAGGTAGGCGATAAAGACGAGCCTCTTGCTGGGGCAAAATTCAAAGTGATACGTCAAGCCAACAACCAAGTAATCGGTGAATATGTGACCGATAAAGATGGGAATATCACAGTCAACGGTCTTTTAAAAGATAAATACATCTTAACTGAGTTACAGGCACCTGAAGGTTATACCATTACTACTGCTGATACCCCAGTTAATGCTGAAGATTTTAGCGGAGCGGACCATGCGGTAACGAAGACAATTGTCAACCCAAAAGAAAAACCAAAAACAACCACAACTACTAGCACAACTACAACTACTACAACTACTACGACTACAGTAGCGCCTACTACTAGTACTACAACTACAGTAGCACCTACTACTAGCACTACGACTACTGAAGCACCTTCTACTAGCACTACGACTACTGAAGCACCTTCTACTAGCACTACAACTACAGTAGCGCCTACTACTAGTACCACAACTACAAAAGAGACTACTACTAGTGCTACAACTACAAAAGAGACTACTACTAGTGCTACAACTACAAAAGAGACTACTGCTAGCACTACAACTACAGAAGCGCCTACTACTAGTACTACAACTACACCAGGAACACCTACTGCTGGCACAACAACTACACCAGAAGGACCATCAAACAACCATTCTGGAACGACCAAGTCAACGAATGGTCGTCGCAAAGGTTTCCTTCCAAATACAGGGG
>NZ_JAAPAW010000008.1:0-330 GCF_014435245.1 Streptococcus sp. IMAU 99161
TCGGGAAGTAGCTCAGCTTGGTAGAGTACTTGGTTTGGGACCAAGGTGTCGCAGGTTCGAATCCTGTCTTCCCGATATTATGGCGGTGTAGCTCAGCTGGCTAGAGCGTCCGGTTCATACCCGGGAGGTCGGGGGTTCGATCCCCTTCGCCGCTATATTGTTGATCTTGTTGGACCTTTAGCTCAGCTGGTTAGAGCTCTCGGCTCATAACCGAGTGGTCGTAGGTTCAAGTCCTACAAGGTCCATTGTTATCTTGGAGGATTACCCAAGTCCGGCTGAAGGGAACGGTCTTGAAAACCGTCAGGCGTGTAAAAGCGTGCGTGGGTTCGA
>NZ_JAAPAW010000008.1:453-98174 GCF_014435245.1 Streptococcus sp. IMAU 99161
TTCTTTTAATACTAAGCGGGTGTAGTTTAGTGGTAAAACTACAGCCTTCCAAGCTGTTGTCGCGAGTTCGATTCTCGTCACCCGCTTTGAACATTGTTCAAACACCAAGTTTTTAACTTGGGCGCGTAGCTCAGGTGGTTAGAGCGCACGCCTGATAAGCGTGAGGTCGGTGGTTCGAGTCCACTCGTGCCCATTTAGGAGAATTACTCAAGAGGCTGAAGAGGACGGTTTGCTAAATCGTTAGGTCGGGTAACTGGCGCGGGGGTTCGAATCCCCCATTCTCCGTATAGTTTTGAAGTTTGGGATTTTGTCTCAGGCTATTTTTTATATCTTTTTGAAGGTTTTTCACTATGGCTTTACATCGTTTTTTGAAAATAGTTTCTTTTTTATTCGTTCTTGTGTCTTCTGCTTTATTGTTTTTATTTCCATCTATTCGTAAAACGATTGTTTCCAAATCGGCAGATGGATTGGCTGTTGTGGATAGGGCTGTTTCGTTACCATTTGTAAAAGTAGAATCGAAGGCTAATGATCTAAAAAATTTAGCTCATGTTTATAATGAAAATGCTAGTTTGAAATCTAGTTTGTACCAGAATGATGTGGATCGTTCGAAACTTGATCGACTTTCTGCGGAAAATAAAGAGTTAAAGAGTTTTTTGAATATAAAAGATACTACATCTTCTTCAAAACAAATGATGGGGGAGATTGTGGATCGAAATTATAGTTCTTGGGATCAGGAATTTGTGATTGATAAGGGGAGTTCGGATGGTGTTTCAGATTCTATGTTTGTCCTTGCTTCTGGTGGTGTGATTGGAATTGTTGAAAAGGTGGAAAGTCATTCCAGTAATGTGAAGTTGCTTGTTGGGAATGATATAGCTTCTCAACATTTGACCTTGAAGATTGATGGACAAGGTCAATCAATTTTTGCCTTACTTAGTGGTTTTGACGATAAGACGGGCGAGTTTCGTTTGTTGCAAATTGGAGAACCGGTCGACATTAAGAAAGGATCTTTAGTTTCAACAAGTGGTTTAGGAAACTATAAAAGTAGTGATTTACCAGTTGGTACGGTGACATCAGTTAAAAAATCATCCGATCAGCTGGGGCAAGAAATTCGAGTCAAACCAAAAGCAAATTTGGATGTTGAACGATATGTGCTATTGATTGGAGAATAATGTGAAAGTATTAAGAAAACACTATTTCTTTCCTATATTGTTATTTTTTTCCTTGTTTGTGGATGGGCAAATTTCTTTTATTGTTTCGCGTTTTATTTCATCTTCTTTTACGTCTACATCTTTCTTGTTTTTCTATGGCTTTATGGTCTTGAGTCTTTATTTTTCTGAAATGGCTAGTATTTGGTGGGCTATTTTCTTTGGGTTTTGTTTTGACGTTTATTTTCTTCATACCCTTGGAATTGCTTTTCTACTCTTTCCTTTATTGCAGTTAGTGTATTCGCATTATAATCAAATTATTTTGGTCAACCGCTTAACTCGTTTTTTCACCTTCTTACTAACGATTTTGGCCTTTCAATTATTGGCTAGTCTTTTAGAAATCTTCATTATTGGAATTCACTTTAATGGCATTACAGTGATTGTTTATGAAGTTGCGCCAAGTTTATTATTGAATTTTCTGTTGTATATTGGGCTTCAACCATTACTTGAAAAAATTTATTTATAAAGTCGAAATAAAAATGTAACAATAGCGTAACATAAAAATTGAAAAAATTTGTTATACTAGTTAGTGTCTTATTTAAGAAGGGAAAATTTTAAATGAAGAAAAAATTATTTGCCACAATCTTATTGAGTACTGTTGCTTTAGCACAAGTAGCTGTAGTAGCTGGTGTGTCAGCAGACTCTACAGACGATAAGATTGCTGCTCAAGACAACAAAATCAATAGTATTAATCAACAACAACAAAGTGCGCAAGCTCAAGTAGATCAAATTCAAGGCCAAGTATCTGAAATCAAGAAACAACAAGCAGATCTTCAAGCTGAAAATGATCGTTTGAATGACGAATCTGAAAAATTGTCTGCTGAGATTGATGAGTTATCAAAAAATATTGTTGCTCGTCAAGAATCACTTGCAAATCAAGCACGTAGCGCTCAAACAACTGGAACTGCAACAAGCTATATCAATGCGATCGTTAGCTCTGGTTCTTTGACTGAAGCTATTTCACGCATTTCTGCTATGAACGAAATTGCTGATGCAAACAACAAAATGTTGCAAGAGCAAAAACGTGATAAAGAAGAGATTGCGAAAAAACAAAAAGAAAACAATGATGCGATCAATACTGTAATTGCTAACAAGCAACAATTAGATGATGATGCGCAGGCTTTGACTACAAAAGAAGCTGATTTGAAAGTTGCACAATTGAACTTGGCAGCTGAAAAATCAACTGCTGAAAATGAGAAGAATGCGTTAGTACAACAAAAAGCTGAGGCTGAAAAAGCAGCAGCGGCGGCAGCAGCAGCAGAAGCAGCTTACCGTGCTAAACAAAAAGAACAACAAGCAGCTGTGAAAGCTTCGGCTAACACAACTCTTCAAGCACAAGTACAAGCGGCAGCTCAAACTCCTGCAGCATCTGGAGCTCCAGCAGCTCCAGCAGCTCCAGCAGCTCCGGCAGCTCAAGCAACAACTCAAAAAGTAGCAGCAGCTCCAGCAGCCACTACTTCTCGTCCTACCTACAGCTCATCTGCGTCTTCTTACCCAGTAGGTGAATGTACTTGGGGTGCGAAAGTTTTAGCTCCATGGGCTGGCGATTACTGGGGTAACGGTGGTCAATGGGCAGCAAGTGCAGCAGCGGCTGGATTCCGTACAGGATCTCAACCACAAGTTGGGGCTATTGCATGTTGGAATGATGGTGGATATGGACACGTAGCAGTCGTTACTGCTGTTCAATCTACAACAAGCATCCAAGTTTCTGAATCTAACTATTTAGGAATTCGTAGTATTGGAAACTACCGTGGATGGTTTAACCCAGTCAATGCTCAAGGTACTGTTACTTATATCTATCCAAATTAAGAATTATCATGAAGCAGAACAAAGGTTCTGCTTCTTTTTTTGATAGCTTCTTTCTTTTGTATTTTCCATAAATTAATATTTGAATATTTGTTTAAAAAGCGATAAAATGGTGGTAGGAGAAATTTGTGCTGACTGTACAATATGGTTTTTAGATTTTACTGGAGGAAATCATGTCATTTTCTGATTTAATGCTCTTTGCTTTGTCGTCAAATCAAGAATTGGCTCAACGTGTGTCTCATGAAATGGGACTACCGCTTGGAAAGTCAACGGTTCGTCAATTTTCTGATGGAGAAATTCAGGTTAATATTGAAGAATCAATCCGTGGGAAAGATGTTTATATTTTGCAATCCACTAGCTCACCGGTTAATGATAATCTAATGGAAATTTTGATTATGGTAGATGCGTTGAAACGTGCGAGTGCGCAATCGATTAATGTGGTGATGCCGTATTACGGCTATGCTCGTCAAGACCGGAAAGCTCGGGCTCGTGAACCAATCACTTCTAAGTTGGTTGCGAATATGCTTGAGGTTGCTGGTGTAGATCGCCTCTTGACCATTGATTTGCACGCAGCACAAATTCAAGGCTTCTTTGATATTCCAGTTGACCACTTGATGGGAGCTCCATTGATCGCCGACTATTTCGAACGTCGCGGGATGATTGGAAAAGACTTTGTTGTTGTTAGTCCAGACCATGGTGGAGTGACTCGTGCTCGAAAATTAGCTGAATTTTTGAAGACACCGATTGCGATTATTGATAAACGCCGGAGTGTCGATAAGATGAATACGAGTGAAGTGATGAACATCATTGGGAGTGTTGAAGGTAAAACTTGTATTTTGATTGATGATATGATTGATACTGCTGGTACGATCTGTCATGCAGCGGATGCCCTTGCAGAAGCAGGAGCTGTAGAGATCTATGCAAGCTGTACGCACCCAGTTCTATCAGGACCTGCTATGGACAATATTCAGAAGTCTGCGATCAAGAAGTTAGTTGTTTTGGATACGATTTATCTGCCGGAAGATCGCTTGATTGACAAGATCGAGCAAATTTCAATTGCGAAGCTTCTTTCTGAAGCGATCGTTCGCATCCATGAAAATCGTCCTCTTTCACCTTTATTTGAAACGGGAAATGCGAAAAAAAGTTAAGAATGAAGAGGCTGGGCTACTGGCCTCTTTTATATAGGAGAAACACAAATGGGAATCAAACAGTGGTGGCAAAAAGTTAAAAATGAAAAGAAGCGAAAAGAACTGATTCAAGCGGCTCAAAAACTCGAAAGCAAGGCAGATCCAAGTTTGCCGAAGAAGACTCTGCCCAAAAATCGTGCGGTAAAATAGGAAATCATTGAAGTGGAAAAGAAGTGGGGATTTGTGAAATTAGAAAGTTCTATATATCTAATAGAGAAACGATTGAGTAAAAGTGTCCAAAAACCGAATAAATCTAATAGATGAGTATAATATAGTGCTAAATCGTAATTTTAGGGATCAAATAGGAAAAAATCTTAAAATTTTTAAAAAAAATGATAAAAAACTCTTGACAGGAGAAACATATCCTAGTATACTACTTATAGTTACGAAGTAACGAATATTTTTAAAACTATAAAAGGAGATAAAACAATGAAAAAAGTTTTATTATCATCAGTAGCAGCTCTTGCTGTATTTGCAGCAGCAACACCAGTTTTTGCCAATAACACTGGTCAACACTACTCAGCAGACGACAATGCTACACCACTTACAGGTGCAGACATGTTCACAAACGATAAAGATGGTCTTACTCAATACAATAAAGACGGTCTTAACAATGTTGATGCTGACTCAACTAAAGCTAAATTCAATGAAAATGGCGAAAAACTTGTACCTGTACCAGGTAAACCAGGTGAATTCGTAGTTGAAGGTGCATCTAAAGATGCTAAAGCTGATGCTAAAAAAGCTGACGATAAAAAAGCTGACGCTAAAGCTCCAGCAGCAGCTGCAGGTCAAAAAGCACTTCCAAAAACAAGCGCAGTTAAATAATTTGATTATTAATTAGCTCATAAAAATATCACTGAGTCCTTGGGCTCAGTGATATTTTTTAGAGAAAATACCTAATAGGAGAGTTTATTTTATGAAACGTTCTGCAAAAAAAACATCTTCAGGTGGGAAGATTGTTGGACTATTTGTTGCTCTTTTAGCAGTTATTGTGGTTGTCGCTGGTTTTTTATTCTTTAATCCATTTGGTGGAAAGGCCTCTAATACAGCTAAGAAAACAACTGGATCTTCAACCAGTGCTTCATCACAGACAGTGAAGTATGAACCTAGCCAAGAAGAAAAAGATTATCTAAAAAATCGGTTTGCCCAGTTGACAGCTGTGAACCCTGAAGCGATTGCTTATATATACGCTCCTGGTACTCAGTTAGATGAGCCAGTGGTGCAAACTGGGGATAATGCCACTTACTTAAATAAGACGTTTGATGGTGGTTACCAACCATATTTGGGAACAGTCTTTATGGATATGGATAATAAAAAGAACTTTAGTGACCGTTTGACTTGGCTGTTTGGTCATGCTCGTGGTAGTAAAGTTGGTGATCACCGGATGTTTAATGATGTGAATTTTTATGATAAGCAAGAATTCTTTGATCAACATCCATATGTTGTCATTGAAACACCAGAACGCAAGTACTACTATGAAGCAATGTGTTTGGTGATTGTTCCTGAAACGACAGCTTTTTATCGTACGAGCTTTAAGGATGATGAAGACTTTACAACTCAGTTGAAGAAGGTTTACGAAGACGGTCAAACCAAGAATCCTAATATTAAGATCAAAGCATCTGATAAATACTTGGTATTGTCTACTTGTCGTGAAGAGGACGAAACCATTCGTTCCAACCTCTACCTCCGTCAAATTCCTGATTCAGAAATGAAGGATTTTGTGGCCAAACACGGAGATCAATTGAAGTATGTTGCTACACGTGGTCAACAATAAACAATAAAGGCTTAGCAGTGCTAGGCCTTTTTGTTATATGTGAGTAGTTTGGGCAAGTTGTTGGAGTTCTTGTTGGGTTAACCCAGTGTATTTGACGATGAAGGGAATATCCAGCTTGTCTTTTAACATAGCTTTTGCTATCTCTGTTTTAGATTTTTGAATCCCCAATTGTTGTCCGTCGTAAGTGGCTTGAGCAATGGCTCCTTCGTAGAGGTCACGATTTCTACGTTTTTGATCAAACATTCTTTTTTCCTCCTAGATTGGATAACTTTATTGGAGTGAGAGGACTTCATCTGTCGTTAACCCAGTGTATTTGGCGATGAAGGAAATATCCAGTTTGTCTTTTAACATAGCTTTTGCCATCTCTGTTTTAGATTTTTGAATTCCTTTTTCAATTCCTTGTTTAATTCCCAATTGTTGCCCGTCGTAAGTGGCTTGAGCAATGGCTCCTTCGTAGAGGTCGCGGTTTCTACGTTTTTGATCAAACATTCTTTTTTCCTCCTTTGTCCATTGGGTTTGGTCTAGTAATTCTTCTGCTTCTTTGATCACGGGATCCATCTCGATATCAAAGGGTTTGTTTGAGAAAAATTCAAACCATTTTTGTAAGTGGTATTCTGTAATCTTATCTTTATTATACTTGTTCAGTTCTAGGAATGCAAATTTCATTGGTGGTCGTTGAGAACTTCCGTGAAAATCTGAATAGACGGGAGTTAAGGTCTCCTCATCATAAAGAGAGAGGGTATGAAAGGCTCGATCATCATCAAAGTGTTCTTTTTCAAGAATCGCGATACAGTACACAGGATCCATCTTGGAGTAGAGGGTGTGGGTCTTATTTTGATCAGTTTTTAAACGTTTTAAGTTATCAGTAATTTGATTGGCTAAATAGGCAAGCATACGATTGAAAAATGAGCGCTGTTTAGTAACTTGAACTTCAATGATCACTTGTGTACCGTCTTCAAGTTTGGCGCAAACATCTACGGCTGTATAGAAATTTGGATGGTCATATTCGGCTAATTGAATCTGGGTGCCATCGAGTATTTCAACGGAAACAACGGGAATATTAAGGACGCTTCGGATGAAATCGGCTGTTAGGTGTTGTTTGTGGAAGATCTTTTTGGCAATTAAGTCCATGGTTGGGGATAGATCTGGGTGTCTGAGTTGAGTGGGCATAAGTGTTCTCCTTTAGTAGTTCTCACTTATATAATTCGTAAAATTTGACCTATTGCATGGGAAAATCTGAAGTGGGGACTTTTTGTTTACCTGTTCTTTTGCGATGGGGTTCTATTTATAGTATAATGAATATAATTGTTTTTGGAGGTGGATTATGGATTTAACGAAACGGTTTAATAAAAATCTCAATCGGATTGAAGTTTCTTTGATTCGTCAGTTTGACCAATCGATTTCTTCGATTCCTGGGGTCTTGCGTTTGACGTTGGGGGAACCGGATTTTACGACTCCAGAACATGTCAAAGAGGCGGGGAAAGCTGCGATTGATGCGAATTTTAGTCATTACACTGGGATGAGTGGTTTACTGGCTTTGCGTGAGGCTGCGAGTCAATTTGTGGCTGATAAATATGGTCTTCACTATCGTCCGGAGGATGAGATTTTGGTCACGATTGGGGCGACAGAAGCTTTATCCGCAACCTTAACGGCAATCTTGGAACCTGGGGATGTGGTGCTTCTTCCTGCACCGGCTTATCCGGGTTATGAGCCTATTGTGAATCTGGTTGGGGCGGATGTTGTTGAAATTGATACGACGGCGGATCAATTTATTTTGACACCTGAAAAATTGGAAAAAGCTATTGTGGAGCAAGGAGACAAGCTGAAGGCAGTTGTTCTCAATTATCCATCCAATCCAACAGGGGTCACTTATTCGCGCGAACAGATGGCAGAATTGGCTGCGGTTTTGAAAAAATATGAAGTGTTTGTTGTCTGTGATGAAGTATACTCAGAGTTGACTTATACAGGAAAAGCGCATGTTTCTATGGCAGAATTTATTCCTGAGCAGACCATTGTCATCAATGGCTTGTCCAAATCTCACGCGATGACGGGTTGGCGGCTTGGCTTTATCTTTGCGCCTGCTGTATTAACAGCGCAATTGATCAAGAGCCATCAGTATTTGGTTACTGCTGCTGGAACCATGAACCAGTATGCTGCGATTGAGGCCTTGACTGCTGGTCGGGATGATGCGGAACCGATGAAGAAGGAATATGTGAAACGTCGGGATTATATTATTGAAAAGATGTCTGCTATTGGGTTTGAGATAATTAAGCCAGATGGAGCCTTCTATATTTTTGCTAAAATTCCAGTTGGTTACAACCAAGATTCCTTTGCTTTCTTGCAAGATTTTGCGCGTGAAAAAGCGGTTGCTTTCATTCCGGGGGCTGCTTTTGGTCAATACGGCGAAGGCTATGTGCGCTTGTCGTATGCAGCCAGTATGGAAGTGATCAAGGAAGCTATGAAACGCTTGAAGGAGTACATGGAAGAACATGCTGGAGTCAATTGAGACCCGAGGCATTGTGCTCTATAATCGGGAATTTCGTGAGGATGATAAATTGGTCAAGATCTTCACGGAGAAGTCGGGCAAGCGGATGTTTTTTGTGAAACATGCTGGTAAATCGCGGTTAAATCCTGTGTTGCAGCCCTTGGTTACGGCAGATATGTTGCTGAAAATCAATGATGATGGGCTGAGTTATATCGATGATGTTCAAGATGTGCAGGTCTATAAAAAAATCAATGCAGATCTTTTTGCTCTTTCTTATGCAACCTATGTTTTGGCACTTGCGGATGCCAGTATTCAGGATAATCAGGTGGATCCGGCCTTGTTTGCTTTTTTGGAGAAGACCTTGTCTTTGATGGAAGAGGGACTGGATTATGAGGTTTTGACCAATATTTTTGAGATTCAGATCCTTTCGCGGTTTGGGGTTGTCTTGAACCTGCATGAATGTTGTTTCTGCCATCGGGTTGGTCTTCCTTTTGATTATTCCTTCCGGTATAGTGGGGTCCTTTGTCCGGATCATTATGATCAGGATGAGAGACGCGCTCACTGGCATCCAAATGTTCTCTATTTATTGGATCAATTTCAAGCGGTACGATTCAGTGAGTTAGAGACAATTTCCCTACAAGCAGATATGAAAGTAGCTCTACGTCAGGCGATGGATCAGTTGTATGAGGAGTATGTAGGGATCCATTTAAAAGCTAAAAAGTTTATCGACTCCTTGAGTGATTGGGGAGCGATTATGAAAGATTCATCTGGAGGTGAAACATGAAAAAAATTGCAGTAGATGCAATGGGGGGCGACAATGCACCTCAAGCCTTAGTAGAAGGCGTGAATCAAGCCATTCGTGATTTTAGTGATATCGAAATTGTCTTGTATGGCGATGAAGCAAAAATTAAGAACTATTTGACAGCGACGGAACGTGTGTCCATTGTGCACACAGAAGAAAAAATCGATTCAGATGATGAGCCAACGCGTGCCATTCGTCGGAAGAAGCAGGCTTCGATGGTCTTGGCAGCTAAAGATGTGAAGACTGGGGATGTGGATGCCATGCTATCTGCGGGGAATACCGGTGCCTTGTTAGCGGCTGGTTTCTTTATCGTTGGCCGCATCAAAGGGGTGGAACGTCCTGGATTGATGTCGACACTTCCAACGGTTGATGGACGTGGTTATGATATGCTGGACTTAGGTGCCAATGCGGAAAATACACCGGAGCACTTGCATCAGTATGCTGTAATGGGGTCTTACTATGCGGAAAATGTGCGTGGAATTCAAAAACCGCGCGTGGGTCTATTGAACAATGGGACAGAAGCAAGCAAGGGAGATCCTTTGCGCAAGGAAACCTATCAATTGCTGTCTGAGGACGAGTCCATTCATTTTATTGGAAACGTGGAAGCGCGTGACTTGATGGATGGCGTTGCTGATGTTGTTGTGGCGGATGGTTTCACGGGAAACGCTGTCTTGAAAACCATGGAAGGGACAGCTTTTGGCATCTTGAAGCAATTGAAGCAAGCGATCGCCACTGGAAACTGGAAGGCGAAACTAGGAGCTTTCTTGCTCAAGGATCGTTTGAAATCATTGAAGCAAACCTTGGATTTCTCAGATGTTGGAGGAGCAGTCTTGTTTGGCCTTCAAGCACCTGTTGTCAAAACGCATGGTTCAAGTGATGCGAAAGCGGTCTATAGCACCATTCGTCAGATTCGAACCATGTTAGAGACGGATGTTGTTGGAAAATCAGTGAAGGAATTATCAAAGAAGGAGTAATGTATGAGTAAACGAAACGAAATTTTAGCTACTATTGAGGAATTTCTCAAAGAGCGCAAGGGATCAGATTTCCAAGTATCTTTGGAGTTGGATTTGCGCAAGGATTTACAGGCAGACTCCGTTGAATTGATGGAATTTATCATCGAGTTGGAAGATGAATACCAATTGGAAATCCCAGATAAGGTGATTGATGAATTCAACACGGTTGGGGATGTTGTAGATTATATTGAAAAACGAACTGCTGGTCACTAATGAAAAATGGATCGTTCAGAGATTGTTCTGAACGGTCTTTTTTTTCTGTTCTTTTCATTCGGATTCTGCCTATATTGTACGGAAATTTATTGAAAATGCGCTTTGTCTATGATAGAATGTAGGTGATAAAATACGAAAGGCGAACAAAGTCATGAGCAATCAACTGATTTATACTGGAAAAGCTAAGGATATCTATACTACTGAGGACGAACATGTGATTAAGTCGGTCTATAAAGACCAAGCAACCATGCTAAATGGGGCTCGTAAAGAGACTATTAAGGGGAAAGGTGTGCTGAATAATCAGATTTCGTCTCTTATTTTTGAAAAATTGAATGCTGCCGGTGTGGCAACACACTTTATCAAACGTATTTCTGACACCGAACAACTCAATAAAAAAGTGAAAATTATCCCTTTGGAGGTTGTTCTTCGTAATGTGACTGCAGGTTCATTTTCTAAACGTTTTGGCGTTGAAGAAGGGTTGGAATTAGAAACCCCAATCGTTGAATTTTACTATAAAAACGATGAGTTGGATGATCCATTTATCAACGACGAACATGTGAAATTCTTAGGTGTTGCCAACGATGAACAAATTGCTTATATTAAGGCAGAAACACGTCGTATCAATGAACTGTTGAAAGATTGGTTTGCACAAATTGGTCTTCGTTTGATTGATTTCAAATTGGAATTTGGTTTTGATAAGGATGGCAAGATCATCTTGGCAGATGAGTTTTCACCAGATAACTGCCGCCTTTGGGATGCTGAAGGGCACCATATGGACAAGGATGTTTTCCGTAGAGACTTGGGTAGTCTGACAGATGTGTATGAAGTTGTATTGGAAAAATTACAGGGCTTGGAGTAAATTGTTTGAAATGGAAAACCTTCGTCTTCAATAACCTATTTGAATAGAATTAAAGGAAATAAAATGGATAAACGTATTTTCGTTGAGAAAAAAGCTGATTTTCGTGTGAAATCTCACTCTTTAGTAAAGGAGTTACAGCATAATCTTCAGTTGAAAACCTTGAAGGACCTTCGGATTGTGCAGGTTTACGATGTTTTTGGTTTGGCAGAGGACTTGTTTGCGCGTGCAGAAAAACATATTTTCTCTGAACAAGTGACCGATACTGTTTTGGATGAAGCTGCGGTTCAGGCTGATCTTGAGAAGGTTGCTTTCTTTGCCATTGAAAGCTTGCCTGGTCAATTTGACCAACGTGCGGCCTCTTCACAAGAAGCTTTGCTTTTGCTTGGTAGCTCAAGTGATGTAACGGTGAACACAGCTCAATTGTACTTGGTTAACAAGGACATTGCTGCGAATGAATTGGAAGCTGTCAAAAACTACCTCTTGAACCCAGTGGACTCTCGTTTCAAAGATATCACTGTCGGCATTGCGAAGCAGGATTTCTCTGAGTCTGACAAGACCATTCCAAACTTGGATTTCTTTGAAACTTATACGGCTGAAGATTTTGCTCGGTATAAGGCAGAGCAAGGATTGGCCATGGAAGTGGATGACCTTCTCTTCATTCAAGACTATTTCAAGTCCATTGGACGGGTACCAACTGAGACTGAGTTGAAGGTTTTGGATACTTACTGGTCTGACCACTGTCGTCACACAACTTTCGAGACTGAGTTGAAAAACATCGACTTCTCAGCTTCTAAATTTGAAAAACAATTGCAAGCGACTTATGACAAGTATATCGCCATGCGTAATGAGTTGGGACGTACAGAAAAACCTCAAACCTTGATGGATATGGCGACTATTTTTGGTCGTTATGAGCGTGCCAATGGTCGTTTGGATGACATGGAAGTTTCTGACGAGATCAATGCCTGCTCCGTTGAAATTGAA
This sequence comes from Streptococcus sp. IMAU 99161, assembly GCF_014435245.1. Classification (NCBI taxonomy): domain Bacteria; kingdom Bacillati; phylum Bacillota; class Bacilli; order Lactobacillales; family Streptococcaceae; genus Streptococcus; species Streptococcus sp. IMAU 99161. The sequence continues at coordinate 12,779 of NZ_JAAPAW010000008.1, forward strand.
GTAGATGTTAATGGTGTCAAAGAACCATGGCTTCTTATGTTCAAGAACGAAACTCACAACCACCCAACGGAAATCGAACCATTTGGTGGAGCGGCTACTTGTATCGGTGGTGCCATTCGTGACCCATTGTCAGGGCGTTCATACGTTTACCAAGCCATGCGTATTTCAGGTGCTGGTGATATTACAGCTCCAATTTCAGCGACTCGCGCTGGGAAATTGCCACAACAAGTGATTTCTAAAACAGCAGCTCACGGTTATTCTTCCTATGGTAACCAAATTGGTCTGGCAACAACCTATGTTCGTGAATACTTCCACCCAGGTTTCGTTGCCAAGCGTATGGAGCTAGGTGCCGTTGTCGGTGCGGCTCCTAAGGAAAATGTTGTTCGTGAAAAACCTGAAGCTGGTGATGTGATTATCTTGCTCGGTGGGAAGACTGGACGTGACGGTGTCGGTGGCGCAACAGGCTCTTCTAAAGTTCAAACGGTTGAATCTGTTGAAACAGCTGGTGCTGAGGTTCAAAAAGGGAATGCCATCGAAGAACGTAAGATTCAACGTCTTTTCCGTAATGGGGATGTGACATGTCTGATCAAGAAATCAAATGACTTTGGTGCTGGTGGTGTCTGTGTGGCTATCGGTGAATTGGCAGATGGTCTTGAAATTGATCTAGACAAAGTGCCATTGAAATACCAAGGTTTGAACGGTACAGAAATTGCCATCTCTGAATCTCAAGAACGTATGGCCGTGGTGGTTCGTCCGGAAGATGTAGATGCCTTCGTTGCAGCATGTAACAAAGAAAATATTGATGCTGTTGTGGTTGCAACCGTGACTGAAAAACCAAATCTTGTCATGCACTGGAATGGCGAAACCATCGTCGATTTGGAACGTCGTTTCCTTGACACAAATGGTGTGCGTGTGGTTGTAGATGCTAAGGTAGTTGACAAGGATGTCAAACTTCCAGAAGAACGCACAACAAGCGCTGAAACTCTTGAAGCAGATACGCTTGAAGTCTTGTCTGATCTCAACCATGCAAGTCAAAAAGGGTTGCAAACCATCTTTGATAGCTCAGTTGGTCGTTCAACAGTCAATCACCCACTTGGTGGTCGCTACCAAATCACACCAACGGAAGCTTCTGTACAGAAATTGCCAGTTCAACATGGCGTGACAACAACTGCCTCTGTCATGGCGCAAGGCTTCAACCCTTATATAGCCGAATGGTCTCCATATCATGGTGCTGCTTATGCGGTCATCGAAGCAACTGCTCGTTTGGTTGCCGCTGGTGCCAACTGGTCTAAGGCTCGTTTCTCTTATCAAGAATACTTCGAGCGTATGGATAAACAAGCAGAACGTTTTGGCCAACCGGTAGCAGCTCTTCTTGGATCCATTGAAGCTCAGATTCAACTTGGGTTGCCATCTATCGGCGGGAAAGACTCTATGTCTGGTACCTTTGAAGAATTGACAGTACCCCCAACCTTGGTTGCTTTTGGTGTCACAACAGCAGATAGCCGTAAGGTCCTTTCTCCAGAATTTAAAGCTGCTGGTGAAAATATCTATTACATCCCAGGTCAAGCTTTGGCACAAGAAATTGACTTTGATCTGATCAAGTCTAACTTTGCTCAGTTTGAAGCCATCCAAGCTGATCACAAAGTCACATCTGCATCAGCTGTCAAATATGGTGGAGTGGTTGAGTCTCTTGCCCTTGCAACATTCGGTAACCATATCGGTGCCACTGTTCAATTAGCTGATCTTGACAACAGCTTGACAGCCCAATTGGGTGGATTCGTCTTCACATCTCCAGAAGAGATTGCAGGTGTTACTAAGATTGGACAAACAGTTGCGGACTTTACACTGCTTGTCAACGGTGTAACGCTGGATGGACACAAACTTGACAGTGCCTTCCAAGGTAAATTGGAAGAAGTTTACCCAACGGAATTTGCACAGGCAACTGAACTTGAAGAAGTGCCTGCTGTAGCATCGGATGCTGTTATCAAAGCTAAAGAAACAGTTGAAACACCAGTGGTATACATCCCCGTATTCCCAGGGACTAACTCTGAGTACGATTCCGCTAAGGCCTTTGAAAAAGAAGGGGCAACAGTCAACTTAGTACCATTTGTAACATTGAATGAAGAAGCAATTGTCAAGTCTGTTGACACTATGGTTGACAATATCGAAAAAGCGAACATTATCTTCTTTGCAGGTGGGTTCTCAGCGGCAGATGAACCAGATGGATCAGCCAAATTCATCGTAAACATCTTGCTCAATGAAAAAGTACGTGCAGCTATCGATAGTTTCATCGAAAGTGGTGGTTTGATTATTGGTATCTGTAATGGATTCCAGGCTCTTGTCAAATCAGGTCTTCTTCCATATGGTAACTTTGAAGATGCAAGCAGTACGAGTCCAACTCTCTTCTACAATGATGCCAACCAACACGTGGCGAAGATGGTGGAAACACGGATTGCCAACACGAACTCACCATGGCTTGCCGGAGTAAAAGTTGGTGACGTCCATACCATCCCAGTATCACACGGTGAAGGGAAGTTTGTCGTGACAGCTGAAGAATTTGCAGAGCTTCGTGACAATGGTCAAATCTTTAGCCAATACGTTGACTTTGACGGTAAACCAAGCATGGATTCTAAATACAATCCTAACGGATCTGTGAATGCTATTGAAGGTATCACAAGCAAGGACGGTCAAATCATTGGGAAGATGGGCCACTCAGAACGTTATGAAGAAGGACTTTTCCAAAATATCCCAGGAAGCAAAGATCAACACCTCTTTGCCTCAGCTGTGAAATACTTTACTGGGAAATAAGAAGGTAAATAAATGACATACGAAGTAAAATCTCTTAATGAAGAATGTGGGGTTTTTGGGATCTGGGGTCATCCAGATGCCGCTAAATTAACCTATTTTGGGCTTCATAGTTTGCAGCACCGTGGTCAGGAGGGGGCAGGGATTCTCTCCAACGACAAGGGAAATTTGAAACGCTATCGGGATATGGGGCTCTTATCAGAAGTCTTTAAAAATCCTGCCAATTTGGATAAATTAACAGGTACAGGAGCAATCGGGCATGTGCGTTATGCGACTGCGGGAGAAGCTTCTGTGGATAACATCCAGCCTTTTCTCTTTCGCTTTCACGATATGCAATTTGGACTGGCGCATAATGGGAATTTGACCAATGCTGCATCATTGAAAAAAGAGTTGGAACAAAGAGGAGCTATTTTTAGTTCGACCTCAGATTCCGAAATTTTAGCTCACTTGATTCGCCGTAGCCACAATCCGAGCCTTATGGGGAAAGTCAAAGAAGCTCTCAGCCTTGTCAAGGGAGGTTTTGCCTATCTTTTGATGTTTGAAGACAAGCTGATTGCAGCCCTTGATCCAAATGGTTTCCGACCACTTTCTATTGGGAAAATGACCAATGGAGCCGTTGTTGTTTCTTCTGAAACTTGTGCTTTTGAAGTGATTGGTGCAGAGTGGGTGCGCGATGTGAAGCCAGGTGAAGTGGTAATTATCGATGATACCGGCATCCAATATGATACCTATACGACAGATACACAGTTAGCGATTTGTTCGATGGAGTACATCTATTTTGCTCGACCTGACTCAAATATTCATGGAGTCAATGTTCATACAGCTCGTAAGAGAATGGGTGCGCAATTGGCGCGTGAGTTCAAGCATGAAGCGGATATCGTGGTTGGGGTGCCGAATTCCTCACTCAGTGCAGCTATGGGCTTTGCGGAAGAATCTGGCCTGCCAAATGAAATGGGCTTGATCAAAAACCAATACACTCAACGGACCTTTATCCAACCAACTCAAGAGTTGCGCGAGCAAGGGGTTCGGATGAAATTGTCTGCCGTTTCTGGTGTCGTTAAAGGAAAACGGGTCGTGATGATTGATGACTCGATTGTTCGTGGAACGACGTCTCGGAGAATTGTTCAATTGTTGAAAGAAGCAGGGGCAACAGAAGTTCACGTTGCTATTGGTAGTCCAGCCTTAGCTTATCCTTGCTTTTACGGGATTGATATTCAGACGCGTCAGGAATTGATTGCGGCCAATCATACGGTTGAAGAAACTCGCCAAATCATTGGGGCAGATAGCTTAACCTATCTCTCTATCGAGGGCTTGATTGATTCTATCGGTATCGAAACAGATGCGCCAAACGGTGGTCTTTGTGTCGCTTACTTTGACGGGAAATATCCAACCCCGTTGTACGATTACGAAGAAGAATACCGTAGAAGTTTGGATGAAAAGACAAGTTTTTATCGATAGGAAATGAAAAGGAAGAAATAAAATGACAAATAAAAATGCATACGCGCAGTCTGGTGTAGACGTTGAAGCGGGTTATGAAGTTGTTGAACGAATCAAAAAACACGTGGCTCGTACAGAGCGTGCGGGTGTCATGGGAGCTCTTGGTGGTTTCGGTGGTATGTTTGACCTTTCAAAGACAGGTGTTAAAGAACCCGTTTTGATCTCAGGTACAGATGGTGTTGGAACGAAACTCATGCTGGCTATCAAGTACAACAAGCACGATACGATCGGCCAAGACTGTGTGGCTATGTGTGTTAACGATATCATCGCTGCAGGTGCTGAGCCTCTTTACTTCCTTGACTATATCGCAACTGGTAAAAATGAACCAGCTAAACTAGAACAGGTCGTTGCTGGTGTGGCTGAAGGATGTGTGCAAGCTGGTGCAGCCCTCATTGGTGGTGAAACTGCTGAAATGCCTGGTATGTACGGTGAAGATGACTATGACTTGGCTGGTTTCGCAGTAGGTGTCGCTGAAAAATCTCAAATCATCGACGGTTCAAAAGTAGCAGTAGGGGATGTGATTCTTGGTCTTGCTTCAAGCGGAATCCACTCAAATGGTTACTCACTTGTTCGTCGTGTCTTTGCGGATTACACAGGTGAAGAAGTTCTCCTAGAATTGGAAGGCAAAAAACTTAAAGACGTTCTTCTTGAACCAACTCGTATATACGTCAAGGCGGCTTTGCCACTCATCAAAGAAGGATTGGTGAATGGGATTGCCCACATCACAGGCGGTGGTTTCATCGAAAATGTCCCACGTATGTTCGCAGATGACTTGGCTGCTGAAATTGACGAAAGCAAAGTGCCAGTTCTTCCAATTTTCAAAGCCCTTGAAAAATATGGTGAGATCAAACATGAAGAGATGTTTGAGATCTTCAACATGGGTATTGGTCTCATGCTTGCGGTGAAACCAGAAAATGTGGAACGTGTCAAAGAACTTCTTGACGAACCAGTCTATGAAATTGGTCGTATCGTCAAGAAAGAAAACGAAAGTGTTATCATCAAATGAAAAAAATAGCGGTTTTTGCCTCTGGTAATGGCTCAAATTTTCAGGTGATTGCTGAAGAATTTCCAGTGGAGTTTGTCTTTTCAGATCACCGGGATGCCTATGTCTTAGAACGTGCCAAAAATCTAGGTGTGGCTAGCTATGCCTTTGAACTCAAGGAATTTGACAATAAAACGGCTTACGAAGAAGCTATCGTCAAACTTTTGGATGAGCACCAGATTGACCTAGTCTGTTTGGCGGGTTATATGAAAATCGTTGGCCCAAGTTTGCTTTCTGCTTATGAAGGCCGTATCATCAATATTCACCCGGCTTATCTTCCAGAATTTCCAGGTGCTCATGGTATTGAGGATGCTTGGAATGCAGGTGTTGCTGAGAGCGGCGTGACCATTCACTGGGTGGACTCTGGTGTGGACACCGGTATGGTTATCAAACAAGTCCGTGTGCCACGACTAGCAGGGGATACCCTTGATACTTTCGAGACTCGCATCCACGAAACAGAGTACAAGCTTTATCCAGAAGTGTTGGAACTTTTGGGGGTTGAGAAGAAAGAAGATGGGTAATAGTTTTAATAATTGGAAGAACAAAGCTGGTAGGGATGTTAACATTCAAATTAATCAAGATCCACCAGAAAAAGTTGCTACTTATGAACCTGAACCAATTTGGAGAAGTCCAATTACAATGGCAGTATTGAGTTGGATTGGTTTCTTCGCTTCAATAGGAAGTTTATTACCACTTTACAATTTTTTTGAACCGTTTGTAAAATGGGCTAAAAATTCTTTTAATGGGAATATTCCTAATGTTCAAGGAAAGCAAATTTATTTGTTTATTTTTTTAGGTTTGTTTATTTTTTCAGGTATCATTTTTTCTTTGCGAAAAATTACCAAGAATCAAACTCGTTATCCCCTTAAATTTAATTATGCAATTAGTGGCGAGAAAAAGAGATTGAATATTGAAAAATTACATATCGAATCGTGTCCAAAATGTGGTGGAAAATTGAAATACTATAATAAACCATATGAGTGGCTTGATTATTATGATGAAAATGGAAACTTTAAAAAAAGAAAGATTACCAAGAGAGTACCAGCTTTAGAATGTAAAAGAAATAGTGATCATTTTTGGTATGTAGATCCAGCTGGAACAAAAATTTGATAAATGAAAGGAAAAAACATGACTAAACGTGCACTAATTAGTGTCTCAGACAAAGCGGGCATTGTTGAATTTGCCCAAGAACTTAAAAAACTTGGTTGGGATATCATCTCGACAGGTGGGACCAAGGTTGCCCTTGAAAATGCTGGGGTGGACACCATTGCTATCGATGATGTGACTGGTTTTCCAGAAATGATGGACGGTCGTGTGAAGACTCTCCACCCAAACATCCACGGGGGGCTCCTCGCTCGTCGTGACCTCGATAGCCACCTTCAAGCGGCTAAGGACAATAATATCGAATTGATTGACCTTGTTGTGGTCAACCTTTACCCATTCAAGGAAACTATCCTTAAACCAGACGTGACTTACGCTGACGCGGTGGAAAACATCGATATCGGTGGTCCATCTATGCTTCGTTCAGCAGCGAAAAACCACGCTAGCGTAACAGTTGTAGTAGATCCTGCTGACTATACTGTTGTTCTTGACGAATTGGCAGCAAATGGTGAAACCACTTATGAAACTCGTCAACGTTTGGCAGCAAAAGTATTCCGTCACACAGCGGCTTATGATGCCTTGATTGCAGCATACTTCACAGCTCAAGTGGGTGAAGAAAAACCTGAAAAACTTACTTTGACTTATGACCTCAAGCAACCCATGCGTTATGGTGAAAACCCTCAACAAGATGCAGACTTCTATCAAAAAGCTCTTCCTACGGAATACTCCATTGCATCTGCTAAACAGCTAAACGGTAAAGAATTGTCCTTCAACAATATCCGTGACGCGGATGCTGCTATCCGGATCATCCGTGATTTCAAAGACCGTCCAACCGTTGTGGCTTTGAAACACATGAACCCATGTGGGATTGGTCAAGCTGATGACATCGAGACTGCTTGGGATTACGCTTACGAGTCTGATCCAGTATCCATTTTCGGTGGTATCGTTGTTCTCAACCGTGAAGTGGACGCTGCGACAGCTACGAAAATGCACGGTGTTTTCCTTGAAATCATCATTGCACCAAGCTATACGGACGAAGCGCTTGAAATCTTGACAACTAAGAAGAAAAACTTGCGCATCCTTGAATTGCCATTCGATGCTCAAGATGCGAGCGAAGTGGAAGCAGAATACACTGGTGTTGTTGGTGGTCTCCTCGTTCAAAACCAAGACGTGGTCAAAGAAAGTCCAGCTGACTGGCAAGTGGTGACCAAACGTCAACCAACTGAGACAGAAGCGACAGCTCTTGAATTTGCTTGGAAGGCTATCAAGTACGTTAAATCAAACGGTATCATCGTGACGAACGACCACATGACACTTGGTGTTGGCCCTGGGCAAACTAACCGTGTGGCTTCCGTCCGCATCGCCATTGATCAAGCTAAAGACCGTCTTGATGGCGCTGTTCTTGCTTCAGATGCCTTCTTCCCATTTGCAGATAACGTGGAAGAAATCGCCAAAGCAGGAATTAAGGCTATCATCCAGCCAGGTGGATCAGTCCGTGACCAAGAGTCTATCGAAGCGGCTGATAAATACGGCTTGACGATGGTCTTCACAGGTGTTCGTCACTTCCGTCATTAATCTAAAAAGGCACTCATCCACATCGGTGAGTGCCTTATTATCTATATCAACTAGTAAGAGAATTCAAACAATATAATATATAGAAATAATTTTTACAAGCTATTATAAACAAATAAATTTTTGTTCCCTTAAAAATGATATAATAGATAATAAAAATAAGAAGATCAAGGTAATAAATGAAATCTAAAATACAATATATAGATTTATTTGCTGGAGCGGGTGGCTTGTCAGAGGGATTTAAACGAACTAGTAATTATAGTCCGGTAGCTCATGTGGAAATGAATGAACATGCTTGTAACACATTAAAAACAAGGTTGTCATATTACTATTTAAAAGAAAATAGGAAGATTGATTTCTATTACCAATACCTTCGTAGAGAAATATCTAGGGAAGAGTTATGGGGAAAGGTCCCTAAGGAAATTTTAGAAAGTGTTATCAATACAGAACTTAATGATAATAGTATATATCAAGTTTTTAAGCAGGTAGATAAATATGTTAGGTTGACAGAAACTAAAAAAGTAGATTTAGTAATTGGAGGGCCGCCATGTCAAGCATACTCTGTAATGGGGCGATCTGTAAGTGTTACAGGTATGAAAGACGATCCTAGGAACTACTTATATAAACTGTATGTGAAATTTATTACTCATTACTCTCCCAAAATGTTTATTTTTGAAAACGTTCCAGGAATTTTAACTGCTGGAAATGGTAAAATTTTAGATGATATTATTGAATCTTTTTCGAAATCAGGATATAAAGTAGAATACCAAGTTTTAAATGCGGAAGATTTTGGTGTTTTACAGAAGCGTAAAAGAGTAATTTTAATCGGATGGAAAAAAGAGTTCAATTTTTCTTATCCTGTTTTTAAAAAAATAAATTTTCCGAATGCAAGTGTAAAATGTATTTTGAATGATTTAGCTAAATTGGATATTGGGACTGAAGATAATACGTATGTATCGAGAACGAATGACTATCTAATTAAGAGTTTTATAAGAGATAGTGACGCTCCACTGACATGGCATGTTTCAAGATATACGAATAACAGAGATAGAGAAATTTATGCTAGAGCTATTGATTTGTGGGATAAAAGTAGAGTAAGATTGAGGTATGACTCATTACCTGCTAATCTTGTGACGCACAAAAATCAAAAATCATTTTTAGATAGGTTTAAGGTGTTAGCTTCAAATTTACCATCCTCTCACACTATGATTGCACATATTGCAAAGGACGGGCATTATTTTATACATCCTGATATTAAGCAATGCCGTTCCATAAGTGTTAGAGAAGCTGCTAGAATCCAATCTTTCCCTGATGATTACTTTTTTGAAGGTTCAAGAACAGCAGCATTTACACAAATTGGTAATGCCGTACCTCCTCTAATGGCTTATTATATTGCAAAAAAATTAGAGGAATATTTTATTAACGAGGACTAAGAAATGACAGAAATTAAATTTAGACCAAAAGCTCAAATTTTAATTCAATTGGGAGATCAGTTAATTAAAAATGAGGGGATCGCATTATTAGAGTTAATAAAAAATTCATACGATGCTGATGCTACAGAATGTGAGGTAAATTTATCTTATTTAGACTCAGAAATGCTTGGGGAAATCGTTGTCGAAGATAACGGAGTAGGAATGTCTTTTGAAACGATTAGAGATGTCTGGATGCAGCCAGGAAATACTCATAAAAAGAGACAAGTTGATGAAGAAAAGAAGACTAAATTAGGGCGTTTACCGATTGGAGAAAAAGGAATTGGCCGATTCGGAATTCATAAACTAGGTAAAGAAATTGAAATTATCACTAGATCGAAGGGAAATCTTGAAGTATATTTTAAAATTGATTGGAGTAAGTTTGATTCAAATCAGTTTTTAGATGAAATACCAATTACTATTGAGGAACGGGAACCTCAGAAGTTTATAAATAGTACTGGAACAAAGATTCAGATTAGAAATATAGAGCAGTGGAACAAACGTAAATTTCGTGAAACATATAGACAAATCATTTCATTGAATTCTCCGTTTGAGTCCCAAGAATCGTTTAAAGTTAATATAAAAAGTACACATGATGATTGGCTAGAAGGGATGTTAGATTTCGGTCAGATTAAACAATTTGCTTTATACCGTTCGACAGCGAAGTTTAAAGATGGCAATATTGAAGATTTTAAGTATGAATTTTTACCCTATGACAATATGTCGGTTAAATCTCGTAGGATAGAAAAAAATATAATTCCACTTGATTTTTTCAGTGATAGCAAACGTAAAGACCCAGCTAAATTTTTTCAAGGTAAATCTAAAAATTTTATGGAACAGTATGGGATAAATGACTTTTCCATAGAATTATATGTTTTTGATAAATCATCTGACGTCACTCGCTTTATTATGGAAGATAAGAAATCTTTTAAAGACTACCTGACTGAAAATGGGGGTATACGAATTTTCCGTGATAATATGCGCGTTTTAGATTATGGTGAAAAGGGAAATGATTGGCTCAATCTTGATTCAAAACGTGTAAATAATCCAGCTAGTTCATTGAGTAACAATATAATTTTAGGAGCTATATCCCTAAAACGTAATAATAGTAGGGGGTTAGTAGAAAAAGCAAATCGCGAGGGTTTCATTGATAATCAAAGCTATGAAGTGTTTGTAAATATAATTGAAAAATACTTATTTGAATTTACTAGGGAACGAAATATCGATAAAGATCGGTTACGCCAATCTTTAAAAGAAGATAACAAAGATTTAGTTGATATTATTGATGATGTGGATAAGGAGATTAAATCTTTAAATGTTGAAACAAAACTAAAGAAACAAATTTCAAATAAACTAAATCGAGTGAAGTCAGAGTATAAATTTATTAAAGAAACTTACGTAAAAACTTCATCAGCTACAAGCAGCTATGCAATTGTTATCCATGAGATGGAGAAAATTGTAAAGGAACTTTCTGTTATTTCATGGAATTCTGAAGAGATTCAAAGAATTGATCAGTTAACGCATAGGTTACGGGATGTAATTGAAGGCTATACCTCGATATTACGAAATAGAAGAAAATCTAACTACTCTGTTATAGAGATTATTAATAATGCTCTATTTAATGTTGAGTTTAGGCTAGAAGCCCATGAAGTTTCGATTGATAGTTTTTATAAAGATAAGAATTATAAGGTTTTGTGTGACAAAGGTTTAATTGTGTCTGCTATCATGAATATCATTGATAATTCAATATACTGGACACATAAATCAGGAAAAAAACAAAAAAAAATCTTAATTGATACGGTACTAACTGAGAAGGATCGTGTTGAGCTAATAATAGCAGATAACGGGACAGGATTTCAAGGAAATCCAGAGGATATGATTCGTCCTTTTGTCGGAGAAAAACAAGGTGGACTGGGTCTTGGGTTAAATATTGTTAACGAAATTATGAATTCGCAAAAAGGACAGCTACTTTTCCCAGAAAATAAAGATTTGGATTTACCGAAAGAATATCAATCAGGCGCGACTATAATACTGAGTTTACCACTGTCGGAGGACTAAGATAGGATATGATTAATTTACCTAATAACGGATCTATTGTAATTTTAGATGATAAATATATGGAAGCAGAACCATTAATTAAACTTTTATCAAAAAATAATAAGTCTTTTCGCTATTATGATGGTAAACCTGAAAATTTACCGTCTGATACCATTGAAAAAGAAGCGACAAGACTAGTTTTTTTAGATTATAATTTAACTGAGGGGACGACAGGTAGCGCCAGTCAAGCTTCCACAATAACTGCAAATTTAAATAGAATTATATCTGAGGAGAACGGTCCGTATTTTATTTTGCTGTGGAGTAAGAAGAAGAATGATGCTCAAGAGTTCAATGATGAGATGGAATCAGTGTATAGGAGATACCCCCATTTAAGACCTCTTAGAATTAAGTGCTTAAATAAAGGAGAATATTTTGAAACAACAGCTAATGGATGTGAATTCAACAATGATAAAGTGGAAGAGTTTCAAAAAGAACTAGAAGAAATGATAAGTAGCATAGAGCTACTAGAATTCTATTCAAGCTGGGAAAATAAAATATTGTTAACAAGTCAGAAATTAATAAAGAAAACTTCTGATGTTGGTCAAGGGATGAATGCAAAACAGTTAGTACACTTATTATCTCATATTAATTTGGAGCAGTTTTCAAAAAATGTGAAAGATGAACAGCTAATAGCTGCTGCATACCAAAGTTTAAATACGGTTTTTTCATCGTATTTAAATCATAAAATAGAAGATATCAAGCTAAGCAGGGAACATTTTAGTAAAATTTCTAAAGTAGACAGTTATGAATTTAATTCTTCGCGAGTAAATAGTTGGTTTAATATTAATACGATAGAAAACCCTAGTCGTATAGGACAAGTGTTTTGTGCCAATGATCAATCATTCCTTGATTACAATATCGTTAATAGAGAAAGAATGAGAGACTGTTTTATAAAAGTTGCAACAAAAAAAGCAAATGCAGATAACGATTATTTTAAAATAGTAGGTCTTGAGATCAGCCCAGAATGTGATGTTGCTCAAAATAAGAGAGAATTTTATAGAATAATTCCAGGGATGGTTATTTCGGAATCTTTAATGAAAACTTTATTTGAAACATTTACCAAAACAGATAGATTAAATAAAGAACAAAAAAATAATGCTTTAATTTATTTTTTTAAAAAAGATGGTCAACTACGTTTTAATAAGTATCCTGAGTCAATTTTTGTGACACCGAAATTTGAATTTAAAGCTAATGGAAAGTGTTTTGATGTGTTCTTGATTTTGGATTTATCACAATTTAAGACAATTCCAATTCAAAATGAAGGCAAGGATTATTTGGTGGACAAAGAAATGATATTTTCAGTAAACAGTGATTTATTACAATCAATAAAAAATAGCTTAGCTAATAGTATACAGAAAAAAGGTTATCAACATTTATAGTTAAGTATTATCTTATTTATGAGAATAATTTTCATCCAACCGGGTGGCTCCGTCCGTGACCAAGAGTCTATCGAAGCGAATGATAAACATGGTTTAACCATGATCTTCACAGGAGTTCGTCACTTCCGTCATTAATCAAAAACGGCACGCATCAATGGATGGGTGCCGTTTCTGCTGGTCATGAAGACCTTAATCGGGATAGATATAGGTGACCGTTCCCCAGACGGGATTGGTCGGGTCGAACCAGCCACGGAAGTTGTCGATATAGCGATGGCCGTTGTAATTGGCTTCTTGAATCTGAATTTTTTGGTCGTGTTCGACGTCTGTTACAAGAGCGACGTGGCCATATCCTCCATTGTCCCAACAGGCGATGGCGCCGACCTCTGGGGTATCTCCTGTACGGAATCCCGCGGCGCGTGCACTAGCTGCCCACATGCCACCGTTTCCCCACCAGTTGTGGGCCCAAGGAGCTAATTCTTTGGCACCCCAGGTACATTCACCGATGGGGTAGGTGTTTCCTGGATGCGTCGCGAGTGGAGTGAGCTTTGGCCTTGCCTTTTCCACTTGAAAGGTAGTTGGGAACATTCCTTGCAGTTGCCCCTTCTTTTTCTGGTAGACGTGTAGGTGAAATAGGCCACTTCCCTTGTGTTTTTGGGCCTGAAAGCGCAGTTGGAAATGTCCAGGTGCGATCTTCTTTGCGGGGTACCAGACCAGATCGTCCTGCCCGTTCTCTTCTGACCAGATGGGAAAGACAATCTCCTCCACATCCTCGAATAACTTCAGGTCTACCTCGAATTCTTGTGAGGAGACAGGTTTGATCGTGATCTTGGGTTGGGAAGAAGCGAGGTCTTTTTCTTGGACGCTAGTCGTGAGAGGGTAAAGGCCAGCTACTTGTCCATTGCCCTCGACGCCATAGACATGGACATGGTATAGTCCAGCTTGATCAGAATGGTTGATTAAAGGTACTTCTAGATTGAATCCGGTGTCACTGCGTTTCACAGGATACCAAATCAGGTCATCTTGGCCATTTTGATCAGACCAGATGGGGACCTGAATCTTTTGGTACTTAGCTGGAACATTTCCAAGATGGATCATGAGTTTCCCTTTTTCTGCATAGATAGCATTGGTCGCTTGATCGGCATGAGCCAAGGGGCCTTGCATCCCCCAGGTGGCGCAAGTCAGTAATACGAATTTTTTAATGGTTTGCATAATACTCCTTTTTGTTAATTTAGTAGGTCTCACTTATACTATTCGGAAAAGAAAGCAGAAATGGGTTTGAAAAGGAAAAAAGTTTGGATTCTACTGCATTTCAGGGAGATTCACTGAAATTAATAGAATAAAGCGAACGATTATGATATAATTTAATAAAATAATTCGCAAAAGAGGTTCGAAATGAAACTTTTGGTTGTTGGATCTGGTGGTCGTGAACATGCGATTGCCAAGAAATTATTGGAGTCTAAGGACGTTGAGCAGGTTTTCGTGGCTCCTGGTAATGACGGGATGCGATTAGATGGTCTAGATTTGATCAGCATCGGAATTTCCGAACATTCTAAGCTGATTGACTTCGCAAAAGTCAACGATATTGCTTGGACCTTTATCGGTCCAGATGATGCTCTTGCTGCTGGGATCGTGGATGATTTCAATGCGGCAGGACTCAAAGCATTTGGTCCGACCAAGGCTGCGGCTGAACTGGAGTGGTCTAAGGATTTTGCTAAGGAAATCATGGTCAAATACGATGTTCCAACAGCAGCCTATGGCACATTTTCAGATTTCGAGGAAGCTAAGGCCTATATCGAAGAGAAAGGTGCTCCGATCGTCGTCAAGGCAGATGGACTAGCTCTTGGAAAAGGTGTTGTCGTTGCGGAGACCGTTGAGCAAGCCGTCGAAGCGGCTCACGAGATGCTTCTGGACAATAAATTTGGCGACTCAGGTGCGCGTGTGGTCATCGAGGAATTCCTTGACGGGGAAGAATTCTCTCTTTTTGCTTTTGTCAATGGGGATAAGTTCTACATTATGCCAACGGCTCAGGACCACAAACGTGCCTATGATGGTGACAAGGGTCCCAACACTGGTGGGATGGGTGCCTATGCGCCAGTTCCTCACCTGCCACAGAGCGTGGTTGACACAGCGGTTGACACCATTGTCAAGCCAGTTCTTGAAGGTATGATTAAAGAAGGTCGTCCTTACACTGGTGTCCTTTACGCTGGTCTTATCTTGACAGCTGACGGCCCTAAAGTCATCGAGTTCAACTCTCGCTTTGGCGATCCTGAGACGCAAATCATCTTGCCTCGTTTGACATCTGACTTTGCGCAAAATATTACTGATATTTTGGATGGCAAAGAGCCAGCCATCACTTGGACGGATAAGGGTGTGACACTAGGCGTGGTTGTAGCCTCAAACGGCTACCCACTGGCTTATGAGAAAGGTGTCAAGCTTCCTACCAAGACAGAAGGCGACATCATCACTTACTATGCTGGAGCGAAATTCGCTGAAAATGGCCAAGACCTTCTCTCAAACGGCGGACGCGTTTATATGCTGGTTACCACAGCAGACACCGTCAAAGATGGCCAAAAAATTATCTACAACGAACTCAACAAACAAAACACAGAAGGCCTCTTCTACCGTACAGATATCGGTAGCAAGGCGAACAAATAAAATTTCAAAAGCGACGAAGTCGCCAATCCGATAATGGTCGTTTGATTTGCGAGCGTTAGCGAGCTAGTATAAGATAATCGTCGCAGTAGTGGAACTCCTAGTAGCAAAGCTACTAGGAGCGGAAAACTGGAGACCTAGGCTCCAGTTTTAGTAATGGAACGCCATAGGCGGTCGGTTACGTCCGCACTACAATAGACGATTATTAAAAAAGGAGAATAAATGAAACCAGTAATTTCCATTATCATGGGCTCAAAATCCGACTGGGCAACCATGCAAAAAGCTGCTGAAGTTCTCGACAACTTCGGTGTCGCTTACGAAAAGAAAGTTGTTTCCGCACACCGTACACCGGACCTCATGTTCAAACATGCGGAAGAAGCACGTAGCCGTGGCATCAAGGTCATCATCGCTGGTGCGGGTGGCGCTGCTCACTTGCCAGGGATGGTGGCTGCTAAAACAACCCTTCCAGTCATCGGTGTACCAGTCAAATCACGTGCTCTTAGTGGCGTGGATTCGCTCTATTCTATCGTTCAGATGCCTGGTGGGGTTCCTGTCGCAACCATGGCTATCGGTGAATCAGGAGCTACCAATGCTGCTCTCTTTGCCCTCCGTCTCCTCTCAGTAGAAGACAAAGCCATTGCGGATGCGCTTGCTAACTTTTCTGAAGAACAAGGAAAAATCGCAGAGGAGTCTACAAATGAGCTCAACTAAAACCATTGGTATCATCGGTGGTGGCCAACTCGGTCAGATGATGGCGATCTCAGCTATCTACATGGGCCACAAGGTTATCGCTTTGGACCCAGCAGCTGATTGCCCAGCCTCCCGTGTGGCGGAAATTATCGCAGCCCCTTACGACGACGTAGAGGCTCTTCGTCAATTGGCGGACCGCTGTGATGTTCTCACTTATGAATTTGAAAATGTGGATGCTGACGGCCTTGACGCTGTTATCAAAGAAGGACAGCTTCCACAAGGGACTGATCTGCTTCGCATCTCTCAAAATCGGATTTTTGAAAAGGACTTTCTCTCAAATAAGGCTCAAGTCACCGTTGCACCTTATAAGGTTGTAACTTCAAGCCAAGATTTGGCGGACATCGACCTGTCGAAAAACTATGTCCTCAAGACTGCGACCGGTGGTTACGATGGCCATGGTCAAAAGGTTATTCGTTCAGAAGCAGACTTGGAAGAAGCTTATGCTCTAGCCGATTCAGCCGAGTGTGTTTTGGAAGAATTTGTCAATTTCGACTTGGAGATTTCTGTCATCGTGTCTGGGAATGGCAAGGACGTGACAGTCTTCCCTGTTCAGGAAAATATCCACCGTAATAATATCCTCTCTAAAACTATCGTTCCTGCTCGCATTTCAGAAAGTCTAGCAGACAAAGCTAAAGTCATGGCAGTGCGAATCGCTGAACAACTGAACCTCTCTGGTACCCTCTGTGTGGAAATGTTTGCGACAGCTGATGACATTATCGTCAACGAAATCGCGCCACGTCCGCACAATTCAGGGCATTATTCGATTGAAGCCTGCGACTTTTCACAGTTTGACACCCATATCTTGGGCGTTCTCGGAGCACCATTGCCATCCATCCACCTCCATGCACCAGCTGTCATGCTCAATGTTCTCGGCCAACACGTCGAGGCTGCTGAAAAATATGTGATAGAAAATCCAAGCGCTCACCTCCACTTATATGGTAAACTAGAAGCAAAGCACAACCGCAAGATGGGACATGTGACTTTGTTTAGTAATGAACCAGATAAGGTTGAGGAATTTGGGAAAGGGATTGATTTTTAAAAAAATCTGTGGAGGAAATGTTATAGATGAAACCGATTATTCCGAAAAGTCCAGAAGTTCCGAAAGAGTTCTCCAATAAAGAAATCTCCTTTTTGACTAAGAGTGTTTTTGGGAAAATAATCGAACCTCAGCCGTGTGATGTTTTATTTGTCTTCAGTGGAACTCACCCGGGTCACTGGGAAAAAGCTATTGAGGCATATCAAAAAGGTTATGTAAGACGAATCATTGTGACCGGCGGCCGAAGTTTAACAGGAACGCCTCATCCAGATTGGAATGGACATACAGAGGCAGAGGTTATTATTCAGCATCTGTTAGCTACAGGCATTCCTGAAGAAGTGATTAAATCTGAAAACTCCTCTAGCAATACTTTAGAAAACGTACTATTTGCCAAAGAAATTTTTGATTTTAATAGTGTTGAGACAGTTATGTTCATTTGCAAAAGTCACGCGACTGGTAGGCAATGGCGAACCTTGGCTCAGCACTTACCAAAGCATCTTTGCTACACCCCATATACCTTCAATGCCTTTTACAAGGATGTTGAGATTGGTCGGGATAGCTGGATGAATACAGACATTGGCAAGTCCAGAGTTTGGGGAGAGTATCTGCGGCTTCTCCGTTATGGAGAAAAAGGAGATATTTTAAAGTTAGACATTGAATTGTGATTTGGGAGGTTTTATGATACAACTCATCGTCAATGCTTTTGTTAAACAAGAGAAGCCATACAACTACTGCTGGAAAGGGATTGATTTTTAGGTGAAAATAGCAATTCTAGGGCTCGGAGTCATTGGAACGACTTATGCCTATGCTTTTCAAAAAGCAGGCCACCAAGTAGAACATGTATTGAGAGACAGTAAGAAAAACACTGCTCCGAAGGACTTGTCGGTTGATCTGCTAGATGGTCGCTATCATTCCAAGGGTGAAAACAAACATGACACTTATGAGGTTCATGTGTCAGAAGCTGATTCGGAATATGACTTTATTTTTCTCAGTGTTCGTCATGGCTTTGTCAAAGAAGCCGTGGAGACCTTGCGTAAAAATAATGTCAAAGGCACTCTCGTTTTCTTCTGTAATTTCTGGGATACTCGAAAAGAGGTTGAGGAGTGGGCAGGAGACTACGACTATATTCTAGCTTTTCCGACAGCGGGTGGTCACATGCAGGAGAATCATTTAGATGGTGTCTTGTTCGACCATTTAATGCTAGAAGGTGAGCAAAAAGCACAGATTTCTAACTATGCTGATCTGACGGTTTTACTGACTTCTGCAGATTTGAAGTGGGAAGTTCCTCATGATATGGTCGAGTGGATTTGGATTCACATGGCGATTAATGCGGGTGTCACTTCGACAGCTGCACGTTCAGGGAATCTGGAAAACCCAGAAGAATTGGCTTTGAACTTGATGAATAGTTCTTCGGAATTATCATTGGCTATCAAGGCCATTCGAGAAGCTTTGAAAGTCGTAGAAGCGCGTGGCGTGAATTTGAAGCTTTACAAAGCCGAACTCTTGCCATACAAAATTCCCGCTTGGATAGCCGGCAAGGCCATGAAAGTCATGTTTGCGAAAAATGAGCTGACCCGAAAAATCATGACCTTGCACAATGATAAACAGGACATCTTCTATTGTTGTCAAAGTGTTTATCAGACTGGTCAAGAGTTAGGTGTCAAGATGCCTATTCTGGAAGCAAATATGAAGGGAATTTCGATTTAGGAGGTTTTTATGATTCAACTCATCGTCAACGCATTTGTCGAAAAAGAGAAGACTGGGGCAGTCGTCGAAGTTTTGTATGCTAGTAGCGATCACGAAAGAGTGAAAGCGAAGTATGAAGAGCTAGTTGCACAATATCCTGAAAACTATTTAGCCGTCTATGATCTGCCTCTTGATATGGATTTGAATACATTAGATCACTATCCGTCAGTGTGGATTGGAAAAGAAGAATTTGAGTAAAGCGACAGTCGGTTGCTAACTGATATGATACATCAACAGAAAGGAAAATTAAACATGATCAACCGTTACTCTCGCCCTGAGATGGCGAACATTTGGAGTGAAGAAAATAAATACCGTGCTTGGCTTGAGGTGGAAATCTTGGCTGACGAGGCATGGGCTGAGTTGGGGGAAATCCCTAAGGAAGATGTGGCTTTGATTCGTGAGAAAGCGGACTTTGATATCGACCGCATTTTGGAAATTGAGCAGCAAACTCGTCACGACGTGGTGGCTTTCACACGTGCGGTTTCTGAGACTCTTGGTGAGGAACGTAAGTGGGTTCACTATGGTTTGACGTCTACTGACGTGGTCGATACTGCCTATGGTTACCTCTACAAGCAAGCCAATGAAATTATCCGCAAGGACCTTGCAAACTTCACTAAAATCGTGGCAGACAAGGCTAAAGAACACAAATTCACCATCATGATGGGGCGTACCCACGGTGTGCACGCTGAGCCTACAACTTTTGGTCTTAAATTGGCGACTTGGTACAGCGAAATGAAACGGAACATCGAACGTTTCGAGCATGCGGCTGCTGGTGTGGAAGCTGGTAAGATTTCTGGTGCGGTTGGTAACTTTGCCAACATCCCACCATTTGTTGAAAAATACGTCTGCGATAAGCTTGGTATCCGTGCTCAAGAAATCTCTACACAGGTCCTTCCTCGTGACCTTCACGCTGAGTATTTTGCAGTTCTTGCTAGCATTGCAACTTCTATCGAGCGGATGGCAACGGAGATCCGTGGTCTTCAAAAATCTGAACAACGTGAAGTGGAAGAGTTCTTTGCCAAAGGACAAAAAGGTTCTTCAGCAATGCCTCACAAACGGAACCCTATCGGTTCTGAAAACATGACAGGTCTTGCGCGTGTGATCCGTGGTCACATGGTCACAGCTTATGAAAATGTGTCCCTCTGGCATGAACGGGATATCTCTCACTCATCAGCTGAGCGTATTATCACACCAGATACAACCATCTTGATTGACTACATGCTCAACCGTTTTGGAAACATCGTGAAGAACTTGACAGTTTTCCCAGAAAACATGAAACGCAACATGAACTCTACGTTTGGTCTCATCTTCAGCCAACGTGCCATGTTGACTTTGATTGAAAAAGGCATGACGCGTGAGCAAGCTTACGACCTTGTTCAACCGAAGACTGCCCAATCATGGGATAACCAAGTCGACTTCAAGCCACTTCTTGAAGCAGATCCAGAAGTGACTTCACGCCTCACTCAAGAAGAAATCGACGAAATCTTCAACCCAACTTACTACACCAAACGGGTGGATGAAATCTTCGAACGCATCGGTTTGGGTGACTAATCGCAACGAAAAGCGGGAATTTGAAAAATAAACGAAAAGAGGCTGGGACAAAAGTCCTAGCCTCTCAATTGTTTTTGGATTATCGAGCAAGACGCAGTGGCTGAGTGCTCAAAGCACTGCTTTGAGGTGACGGATAGAACTTGCGAAGCAAGTATCCTAGGTCTTTGTTCGCTTTTTAAGCTTCAAAGATGCCCTATGTTGACGGAAACTATGTTTCCTTTATCTGCAACCTTCAACAGTCTCCCAGACTGTTGAAGCTGTGCGGAGGTGGGACGACGAAATCGAATTCTAACGAATGACCGATTTCGTCCCACTCTATTTGCTGCATCTCAAACACGTTTTTCTCCGGACAATTTGTCACTAATTATAAATAGTTACATTTTTATCTTTTAAAACTAATTTAAGAGTGTTATAATGTTTATATAAAAAAGACCGAGATGTCTCAGTCTTTTTCGTTCTTAGTGATCGCGGTCGCAGGAGATAAATTTGATCTTGTAGTAGTCCCCGCGCTTATACGTCTCGGTGTACTCGAGGATTTGGCCAGTGGCTTCTAATTTTGTAATTTTCACCTGTTTGACCGTTGGGAAGTTTTCGTCGATTTCCAATACCTTAGCGACCTTGCTAGGTGTAGGAAAGACGATCTCATTCACTTCTTCAAAGTGTTCGTCATTCATATGGATATGGTAATCTTCTTTGAAGCGATCATAGATAGAACTGTAGTATTCCAAATTTGGATAATTTGGATTGATGTATTGTTCAGGAATATAGGTTTGGTGGAAGATATAGGTGTCGTTTCCAGTCTTGCGAACCCGTTCAATCTTGTAGTAGAACTGCGTTGGGTTGAGTCCAAGTTTTTCTAGGATACCTAGGGTATTTCCACGTTTGATCGAGAGAACTTTGACAGTTGCCTTTTGGATAGGAAAGGTTTCAACGTCTGAAAATTCAACGAGTTTGTGTTTTCGAGCGCGAGAAACGAAAGTCCCTTTTCCTTGTTGGCGGACAATGTAGCCATCAGCAGCGAGGTCATTCAAAGCACGGACAACGGTGATCGAGCTGACATCATAAATTTTAATGAGTTCAGCCTCGGTATAAAATTTATCTCCGTTTTCAAATTTTCCTGAAATGATTTGCTGCTTCAGATCATCTTTAATGTACTGATACTTCGGAATTGCCATAGTAGCTACCTCTCTTTACATTTCTCTTATTAACCTTATTTTAACATATTTTTTTTAAAAGTGTTGACATTTTTAAAAAAATTTATTATATTAATAAATGAAAAGGGTTACATGCTAGAAAGGGGGGCAGTTTATGGGAATATTTGAGATCCGAGATGCTTTCTATTTAAACGGGCAACCCTTCAAGATTTTATCAGGAGCGATCCATTATTTCCGAATTGACCCAGATGATTGGTACCATTCTTTATTCAATCTAAAGGCTTTGGGCTTTAACACGGTTGAGACCTATGTTCCGTGGAATGCCCATGAACCGCACAAGGGGCAGTTTGATTTTAGTGATGGATTGGATTTAGAACGTTTTATCCAAACCGCTCAATCCCTAGGACTCTATATGATCGTAAGGCCATCACCTTTTATCTGTGCAGAGTGGGAATTTGGCGGATTGCCAGCCTGGCTCTTGGAAGAAGACATGCGGATTCGCTCATCTGATCCAGCTTTTATCGAAGCTGTCAGTCATTACTATGATCGCTTGCTAGGGATATTGACTCGCTACCAAGTGGATCAGGGTGGTCCGATCCTCATGATGCAGGTGGAAAATGAATATGGCTCTTACGGAGAAGACAAGACCTATCTTCGGGCCGTTCGCGATCTGATGAAAGAAATAGGTGTGACCTGTCCACTCTTTACCTCAGATGGTCCATGGCGAGCAACGCTCAGAGCAGGAACCTTGATTGAGGACGACGTCTTTGTGACAGGGAATTTTGGCTCCAAGGCCAGCTATAATTTTGCTCAGATGCAGGAATTCTTTGATGAGCATGGGAAGAAATGGCCCTTGATGTGCATGGAATTCTGGGATGGTTGGTTTACTCGTTGGAAGGAACCAGTGATCCATCGAGATCCTGAGGAGTTGGCAGAAGCCGTGCATGAGGTTCTAGAGCTTGGCTCGATCAATCTCTACATGTTTCACGGTGGCACCAATTTTGGTTTCATGAATGGTTGCTCTGCTCGAGGGACACTTGATTTGCCACAGGTAACGTCTTATGATTATGGAGCTTTGCTCAATGAGCAGGGCAATCCAACGGAGAAGTACTACGCTGTTCAAAAGATGATGGCGACCTATTATCCGCAATATCCTCAAGAAGAACCGCTCATCAAGGAGTGCTTGCCAGCACGAACCTTATCACTAACAGCTAAGACTAGCCTCTTTGCCAATGTGCACAACATAGCCCAGGTTGAGACAAGCCTCTACCCAAAACGGATGGAAGAGCTGGGTCAACATACCGGCTATCTCTTGTATGAGACAGATGTTGAAATGGATGCACCGGAGGAACGACTCCGGATCATCGATGGTCGAGATCGGGCACAGGTGTACGTGAATGATCGGCATCTGGCAACGCAATACCAGACAGAGATCGGTGAGGATTTATTGATCAAAGGGGATGAGAAAAGTTCCGTTAATCTCAAGATTCTTCTTGAGAATATGGGACGTGTCAACTATGGTCATAAACTCCTAGCTGATAGCCAGCGCAAGGGGATTCGTACAGGAGTTTGTGTGGATTTGCATTTCCACCTTCAGTGGAAGCAGTACCCACTCGAGCTACAAGACCTGAGTCGATTGGATTTTTCAAAGGAATGGCAGGAAAACGCACCAGCCTTTTACCGTTTTGATTTTCGGTTGGATGATGCCCACGATACCTATATTGATATGATGGGATATGGAAAAGGTGCTGTCTTTGTCAATGGACACAATCTTGGGCGTTTCTGGGAGGTCGGACCGACCACCTCACTCTATGTGCCTCATGGTTTCCTCAAAGAAGGCGACAACACCATTATCGTCTTTGAGACAGAAGGACGCTATCAAGAGACACTTCAACTTGTTCAACAACCTACATTTTTGACAATAAAGGGGGAAAACTTATGACAATTGTAGGATGCCGTATCGATGGACGCTTGATCCATGGACAGGTAGCCAATCTTTGGACTACCAAGCTCAACGTTTCGCGTATCATGGTGATCGATGATGAAGTCGCTCAAAATGATATCGAAAAAAGTGGCTTGAAACTGGCGACACCACCGGGTGTCAAACTCAGTATCTTGCCAATCGCAAAGGCTGCGGAAAATATCTTGGCTGGGAAATATGATAGCCAACGACTCTTTATCGTAGCTCGCAAGCCAGATCGTTATCTCCGCTTGATTGAAGCGGGTGTACAGATCGAAGCACTCAATGTCGGCAATATGTCTCAATCTGATGAGACACGCGCCATTACACGCTCCATCAATGTTGTGGATGACGATGTGGAAGCTTTCCACAAGATCCACGAAAAAGGGGTTCGCATTACTTCTCAAATGGTGCCAAATGACACAGCAGAAGATTTTATGAAGTTATTAAAATAAAAGAAAAATTTTTAGGAGGAAATTGTCATGATACAATGGTGGCAAATTTTACTACTTACTTTGTACTCAGCTTATCAAATTTGTGATGAGTTGACGATTGTTTCATCAGCAGGATCACCTGTCTTTGCTGGTTTCATTACAGGCCTTGTTATGGGGGATTTAAAGACAGGTCTCTTTATCGGAGCTTCTCTTCAATTGACAGTGCTCGGTGTTGGTACTTTTGGTGGAGCTTCTCGTATCGACGCCACTTCTGGTGCCGTTCTTGCGACTGCCTTTTCAGTAGCGCAAGGAATCAAACCAGAAATTGCAATTGCTACAATCGCTGTGCCGGTAGCAACTTTGTTGACATACTTTGATATCCTTGGTCGGATGAGTACAACTGCCTTTGCACACCGTATTGATGCTGCGATCGAACGCTTTGACTACAAAGGAATTGAACGCAACTATCTCTTAGGTGCTATTCCTTGGGCTCTCTCTCGTGCCCTTCCAGTTTTCTTCGCTTTAGCTTTTGGAGGAAAATTTGTTCAATCAATTGTTGATTTGGTTCAACAATATCAATGGGTTGCAAATGGTTTGACGCTTGCAGGACGTATGCTTCCTGGTCTTGGATTTGCGATCTTGCTTCGTTACCTTCCTGTTCGTCGTAACCTTCACTACTTAGCACTTGGCTTTGGCTTAACAGCAATGTTGACAGTGCTTTATAGCAATGTTCAAAGCCTTGGTACTGCAGTGTCTAGCATTGTTGGTTCTAAAGTGTTCGCTAAACTTCCAAAAGAACAAGCTATTACTTTTGTTAACAACTTCAAGAGTGTATCTATGATTGGTATTGCCATTATCGGTATCTTCCTTGCAGTGCAACACTTCAAAAACAACCAACGTACAGTCGTAGCTGCTCCAGCAAGCAATGTAGAAAGTGGGGAAATTGAAGATGACGAATTCTAAGAATTATACTCTCACCAAAGAGGATTTTAAACAAATCAACAAACGGAGTCTTTTTACCTTCCAATTGGGTTGGAACTATGAACGGATGCAGGCTTCCGGTTACCTATACATGTTGTTACCACAATTGCGGAAGATGTATGGAGATGGCACTCCTGAATTGAAGGAAATGATGAAAGTTCATACTCAATTCTTCAATACTTCTCCATTTTTCCACACCATTATTGCTGGTTTTGACCTTGCAATGGAAGAAAAAGATGGTGTGAAATCAAAAGACGCTGTTAATGGGATCAAGACAGGTCTTATGGGACCATTTGCCCCTCTTGGAGATTCTATCTTTGGTTCCTTGGTCCCAGCTATTATGGGTTCAATCGCAGCAACTTTGGCTGTTGCAGGAAACCCAGCCGGTATCTTCTTATGGATCGCTGTGGCAGTTGCTTATGACATTTTCCGTTGGAAACAATTGGAATTTGCCTATAAAGAAGGGGTTAACCTCATCAACAACATGCAAAGTACCTTGACAGCTTTGATTGATGCAGCTGCCGTTCTGGGTATCTTCATGGTTGGTGCCTTGATTGCCTCTATGATCAACGTTGATGTGACTTGGATGCCACACATCGGGGACAAAGCTATCGATATCCAAGATATGCTCAACTTGATCTTCCCACGCCTGGTTCCAGCTATTATCACTGGTGTGATTTACTGGTTGCTTGGACGTAAAGGTATGAACTCTACAAAAGCTATCCTGTTGATTATCGTAGCAGCTCTTGCTTTCTCTGCCTTTGGTCATTTCTTCTTTGGCATGCAATAATGGAGTAGCGTATGGCAAAACAGTTAGTATTGGTCAGCCATGGTCGCTTCTGTGAAGAGCTTAAAGCGAGCACAGAGATGATTATGGGGCCACAAGAAAACATCCATACGGTTGCGCTCTTACCAGAAGAAGGTCCGGAAGATTTTACAGCCAAATTTGAAGCAGCTGTTGAGGGAGTAAACGATTACGTGGTTTTTGCAGACCTCCTGGGAGGGACGCCTTGCAACACGGTGAGTCGTTTGATCCTTGAAGGCCGCGCCATTGACTTGTATGCTGGGATGAATCTTCCGATGGTGATTGAATTCATCAATAGCAGTCTGATTGGTAGTGAGGGCAACTATCCGGAACGTGCGAAAGAAAGCATTGTCAAGGTCAATGACCTCTTGTCAAACCTTGATGATGATGAAGACGAGTAGGTTGGTAGGGGAGTCTGGGAGAAGTTTCTCAGGCTCCTTTCCCATGTACTGAAAAAGAATGTAGGAAGGAATACAACTCGCTATGTTAGACTATACAAAAGAAGACTTGCAGGAGCTAGGAGCAGAGATCACAACACGTGAGATCTACCAACAACCAAGAGTTTGGAGAGAAACCGCCCGCTTATACCAAGAAAGAAAAGCAGAAATCCAAGCTTTTTTAACAAAAATCGGCAAGCAACATGACTACATTAAGGTTATCCTGACTGGAGCGGGAACTTCTGCTTATGTGGGGGATACCTTGGTTCCGTATTTGCAGGAAGTGCACGATGAACGCCACTGGAATTTCCAATCCATTGCGACAACAGATATTGTAGCCCATCCTCAAATCTATTTGAAAAAAGAGGTTCCAACGGTTCTGGTTTCGTTTGCCCGAAGTGGCAATTCCCCAGAAAGTGTTGCGACAGTAGACTTAGCCAAAGACTTGGTGGAGGATCTTTACCAAGTCACTATCACCTGTGCAGAGGAAGGGAAATTAGCCCTCCAGGCGCACGGGGATGAGCGCAATCTCTTGCTTTTACAACCAAAAGAAACCAATGATGCCGGCTTTGCCATGACTTCGAGCTTTACTTCTATGCTTTTGACAGCCCTCTTGGTCTTTGATCCGAGTGAGGAAGAAACCAAGGAAAAACGGGTTGAGGAGTTGATTCGTCTGTCTGAACAGGTACTAGCCAGTGATCAAGCAGTCAAGGAAGTTGTAGATTTAGACTTCGAGCGCGTGATCTATCTGGGGGCAGGGCCTTTCTTTGGACTGGCGCACGAAGCTCAACTCAAGATTTTAGAATTAACAGCAGGAAAGATTGCAACCATGTACGAGAGCCCTGTTGGCTTCCGTCACGGTCCGAAATCGTTGATCAATGAAGATACCCTTGTATTGGTCTTTGGATCCATCGATCCTTATACGCGTCAGTATGATTTAGACTTGGTACGAGAAGTGGCAGGGGATCGGATTGCGCGTCAAGTCATCCTTTTGACAGATCAAGCGTCTGAAATCGATCATGTACGGGAAGTCTTAGTAGAAGCTTCGGAGAACTCACTCGATATTTATCGCGCCTTCCCTTATATCCTCTACGGTCAACTAATTTCTCTTTTGACCTCGCTCAAGGTGAACAATCGCCCAGATACGCCGTCACCAACGGGAACGGTCAACCGGGTTGTTCAAGGAGTGATCATCCATCCTTTCCAATAGACGGTGGTGTAAAATGAAATGAAAACGAAGAGCGAGAGGAGGAGTTCTATGAAATCGTATCAAGTAGCTGTATTTGGAAAATGGCAGAATCAGGAGGTGCTGGCTTATCGCTTTGAAAATGAGCAAGGCTACCAATTGCGTGTCATGACCTATGGAGCAACGATTTTAGAGTATGTGACGCCAGATCAGGAAGGTCACTTTACAAATGTTGTCTTAGGCTTTGACCGTTTTGAGGATTATGTGGGAAATAGTCCGAAGTATGGGGCTAGCATTGGCCCTGTCGCGGGCCGGATTGCGGGGGCAAGTTTTGAGCTCAATGGTCAAACTTACAACCTGGAAAAGAATAATGAGCATAACTGCAACCACAGTGGATCAACTGGTTGGGACAGTGCCTTGTTTCAGGTAGAGTCCGTCACGGATCACGGTCTGACTCTTTATACGGAGCGTGCAGATGGGACGGGTGGCTTCCCAGGGAATCTCAAGGTTTGGGTGACCTATAGCTTGAGTGAAGAAGGGGTGCTTGAGATTGCTTACCGAGTAGAAACAGACCAAGATACCTTGGTCAATCCAACCAACCACAGCTATTTCAACTTGTCTGGAAACTATACACAGCCAATCGATGACCATGTCTTTCAGATCAATCATCAGGGACTTTACCCGATTCAGCCAGACGGAGTTCCTTTGCAAAGCATTGAAAGAGACAGTCCTCTTGTCCACCATCTCTCTCAAGCGATGCGACTAGCGGATCTCTTTCGGGATTCAGACCCGCAAATCCGCTTGGTAGAAGGTCTGGACCATCCTTTTGCTCTAGCGCCAAATCAGGAACAGGCGGGCTTTCTTTATCATGAGCCAAGTGGTCGCTTTTTGACATTCCAGTCAGAAGCACCGACCTTGGTCGTTTATTCAGCCAATTTTGTAGACGAGAGCGTGCATCTTGATGGAAAACCGATGGTGCAGCACAATGGCCTGGCACTTGAATTCCAAACAGTGCCAGATGCTATTCATAGTGGGCAAGCAGAGAAGGTTATCCTGAGAGCAGGTCAAGTCTTTACCAGCAAGACCCGCTACCATGCCCTTGTGAAGACACAAAAAAATTGAAACGAACAGAAGAAGTTTTTAGGACGGAGAAGTGGATAACCGCCACACTTTGCCTTCTTCTAAAAAAGAATGTATTTTTAAAATGAAGATAAGGAAATTTTAAGCTTCCTATCGTATACTAATACCATCATCAAAGACCTCCTAACTTTGAATGATAACACTCCTAAAACTTTTTCATAATCATCTCCCTATAGAGGCCACCAAAACCGGTGGCCTTTCTATATCTCTTAATGAGGTGAACTCAGAGAGTTCAACCGAATTTAGAGATATTGATGCAGTTTGAGCGAAGCGAAAACTACGTTCCTTATTTTTTACGAGTATTAGTGAGCTTAGGTACGTTGATGCAGTTCGAATGTTAGTGAGAACTACGATCCTTCCTAACCGAACCAAAGGTACTGAAGCATTTTAATAGAGCGTAAGCTCTTAAATTAATTTTTCGCACACAAAAGAGGCTGGGACAAAAGTCCTAGCCTCTCAATAGTCTTTGGAATGACGAGCAAGGCGCAGTGGTTGAGTGGGCTCTACTACGCTGATTTCATCAGCTTTTACAGCCCTACTCAACTGTGCGGAGGTAGGACGACGAAATCGAGTTCTAACGAATTACCGATTTCTGTCCCACTCTCAGTAAACTAGTTTTGAACTTTCTTGAATTTCATCGGATAAACGAGATGTGCTCCTGTTTCTTCGAATGTTTTTTCAGCATAGATAGTAAGAATATCTCCGTTCAACTCGTAATGATAGGTGAGGGGAACGTCCTTTGAAGAAATAAACAGAGGAAGCACTCCAAAAATATTTGGAACTTCAGGGAATACAATCGTTTTTGCCTTTTCATCTAAAACCGCATCTGTTAGAGACGCTGTTACCACATTCGTTTTTTCATCTATACTTCCTTTTTGGTGTTGAAAAGTATCCATTTTCTTCTGGAACAGACCATTCAGAACTTTGACGGCTTCTTCTTTACTAGAGTATTGATCTTTATTCGTTTCATAATAGAAATCGAAATATTTATTCATATCCGCCGTATAAGAATAGGTTACGTTTTTACCTTTGATTTTTAAAGTTGGATTGATATCTTGGAAAGCTTCTGTTACTTTGAGACGACTGTCTGCTTCGTTATAATAAAATAAGAATGTTCGTTCAATCGTATCTCGAAAGTCAACGGCTTTCCATTCACCTTCTAGTGTTACTGGTTCTGGAGTCTTACTTTCTTTGGTTTGTTGTTGTCCGCATCCTGCAATCAATAGAAGAGCTAGAAGGGAAATGAGCCATAGAGTTATTTTTTTCATATTTTTCATTATCGTTCACTCCTTCTATTTTTTCTCTTCTGCGTAGTTGAAACGAAGGCGCATCACGTGTAAAAGGTTATTAGAGTCTTTTTCTTCTGCATAGAGTGTGATTTGTTTGTCTTCAACCGTATATTTGTAAGTTATTGGTTTAAGAGGGTCATAACCAGTCCCCATAATAATTTTGCTTAAGAATGTTGGTGTTTCAGGGAATGTAATGGTATGGTTTTTTGTGTTGATTTCACCTGTAAGAGAGTACTTATAAGAGCTGTTTGCTTCATCTAAAGTAATCTTTGTATGCTGAAGCGATTCAGTGTATTTCTTGAAATCGGCTGTCTTGTTTTTCAAATAGGTTTCGAAATCAGGAGTTTTAAGTCCTTGTGCATTGTATTGATCTTCATAGAGCTTGCGGTAGTTAAACTGATACTTCAATTCGACCTTCTTGTCTTTGATGTTCAGTGTCATATTGACGTCTTCAAAGTCATCGAGCATCAATGCGGATTGAAGCTTTTTCAAGTTGGAAGCCAGGAATACTTTTTGCATCGTCAATTGTTTTTCAGTCCATTTCCAAGTTCCTTGTTGATCGTGTGTAAGATCTTGTGGTCCTTTTGTTTGATTTTTTGGCTGACATCCTGCAATAAGGAGCACTGCAAAGACTATCAAGAATCCGAAAAGAATCTTCTTTGTTTTAGTAAACATAAATTTACCTCCGAAACGTTGTTACTTTTATTCTATCATTAAATGGAATAATCATAAAGTGAAATCGTAAGCGAGAGATTATGGAGAAGAAGAGAACGTATAATAAAAAGAAAGGTTAGTAACGAGTGCCGATCTTTCAAATTTTTCTAACGAACACCAATGAGAATTACGGTCTAGAAAATAGCAGGTTTTCCATTGGAAAATTATTTCTATTTTCATTTGAAATATTTGTCAGCTTATCCTCGGATCTATTGGTATTTTTTGCTATAATAGTGTGTATGAGTAGAATTTTAGACAACGAAATCATGGGCGATGAGGAAGCTGTTGAACGGACCTTACGCCCGCAATATTTACAGGAATATATTGGGCAAGACAAGGTCAAGGACCAGCTGAAAATCTTTATTGAAGCGGCCAAGCTTCGGGATGAGGCGCTGGACCATGTCCTCCTTTTTGGACCTCCAGGATTGGGGAAGACCACCATGGCCTTTGTCATTGCCAATGAGCTAGGCGTCAACCTCAAGCAGACGTCCGGCCCTGTCATTGAAAAGGCTGGTGATTTGGTAGCGATTCTTAATGACCTGGAGCCAGGTGATGTTCTCTTTATCGATGAGATCCACCGCTTACCTATGTCGGTTGAAGAAGTGCTTTACAGCGCCATGGAGGATTTTTACATTGACATCATGATTGGGGCTGGTGAGAGCAGCCGCAGTGTCCATCTGGAATTGCCTCCTTTCACTTTAATTGGGGCAACGACCCGAGCTGGGATGCTGTCCAATCCCTTGCGTGCTCGCTTTGGGATCACTGGGCACATGGAATACTATGAGCAGGATGATCTGACAGAGATCATCGAGCGGACGGCCGATATCTTTGAGATGGAGATCACCCACGAAGCTGCTGAAGAGCTTTCTCTTCGTAGTCGTGGGACTCCTCGGATTGCCAATCGCTTGCTCAAACGGGTACGCGATTTTGCCCAGATTATGGGCGATGGCTTGATTGATGATACCATTACGGACAAGGCCCTTTCCATGCTGGATGTGGATAATGAAGGATTAGATTATATCGACCAAAAGATTCTGCGCACCATGATCGAGATGTATGGGGGTGGACCGGTCGGACTTGGGACTCTATCGGTCAATATTGCTGAAGAACGCGAGACGGTAGAAGATATGTATGAGCCTTACTTGATCCAAAAAGGCTTTATCATGCGGACCCGGACTGGGCGCGTGGCAACTCGCAAGGCCTATGAACACCTGGGTTATCCCTACAATGGAGACTAGAAGAAGATGCTGACAGAAGAAACGATAGTAGAACAAATCCAAGCGGATCCGGAGATGATGGCGGTCTTGGCCATTATTCGAGATCTCAACTTGGCAGATGCTTGGTTAGCAGCGGGCGCGGTGCGTAATTTTATCTGGAACCAGCTCTCTGGAAGACCAGGGTTTGATGCGACAACCGATATGGATCTGGTCTTTTATGACCCCGCGATCAGCTATGAGGAGACGCAGCAGATTGAGCAGGAGCTGAAGAAAAAGTTTCCCCAGTACGCTTGGGAAGTCAAAAATCAAGTCTACATGCACCAGCATAGCCCAGGGACAGCTCCCTACACGAGTGCTTGTGATGCGGTTTCCAAATACCCTGAGCGGTGTACGGCTCTTGCGGTTCGCCTAAGGAAAGATGGTCAGTTGGAACTCTTTCTCCCCTATGGGACCAGGGACATCGAAGACTTCATCGTTCAGCCGACTCCACATTTTTTAGTCAGCCCAGAGCGTTTGGCGGTTTATACGGAACGCATGAAAAAGAAAAATTGGCAGAGCAAATGGCCTCAATTAGAGGTTCGTTTTCCAAAATAGAGAAAAAGATCAGATTGGAGCAGAACATCTGATTTTTCTTTAAAATGATAGGGCGCCTTTGTCATCTTTCTGTCATATTTTTGTTATAATAGTCATAGTGTGCGAGTTTCCCTTGGGAAAGCGCAAAGGTCTTGCAGGGTTGAAAATTCAAACAAGGAGTTGGGTGTTGCCATGAAACAAATCGTTTTTGTCTGCTTAGGAAATATTTGTCGAAGCCCCATGGCAGAGTTTGTCATGAAGAACTTAACCGATCAGTATCTGGTTGAAAGTCGAGCAACTTCCAACTGGGAACATGGCAATCCGATCCATCAGGGAACCCAGAAAATCTTTCAGAAACACCAGATTCCTTATGATCTAACCAAGACTTCCTTACAGATCAAGGATAAGGATTTTTATGACTTTGATCTGATCCTTGGGATGGATGAAAATAATGTGGCAGATCTCAAGCAAATGGCTCCTGCAGGAACCGAACACAAGATCCATTTGTTTGCAAGTGAAAGTGTCCCAGACCCTTGGTATACGGGTGATTTTGATGATACCTACCGCAGGGTTTTGGCTGGATGCGAGGCCTGGTTGGACCAGCTAGCAAGAACCGAAGAGTTTGATCGTTGAGAGAATACAGAATATGAAAGAATTTTATGAGACCTATAAGGTCTATCTGACAAGAAAAAATTTAGAAATCGTTGCCTTGGTCGTCATTATCCTGTCGGCCTTGATGGTCTTCGTTTCGGCCATTCCAGGTCAAGGTGTTTTAACCTTGGATAAGGGAGCGATCCGCTATGACGGGACTTTAGTTCGTGGGAAGATGAACGGCAAAGGAACTGTCACCTTCAAAAATGGGGATACTTATACAGGCAACTTTGTTAATGGTGCTTTCAGTGGTCAGGGCAAGTTCAAGGCCAAGGCTGGGTGGACCTATGAAGGCCACTTTGTCAATGGGCAGCCAGAAGGCAAAGGGACGTTGACAACAGAAGCCAATGTCGTTTACAAAGGAACATTCAAGCAGGGGATTTATCAAAATGCGCATTAAATGGTTTTCACTGGTCCGTGTCACAGGACTCCTACTAGTATTGCTTTACCATTTCTTCCAGAAAGCCTTTCCTGGAGGCTTTATCGGGGTGGATATTTTCTTCACTTTTTCAGGATTTTTGATCACAGCCCTCTTGATCGATGAATTTGCGCGCAAACAAGAGATTGACTATCTAGCCTTTTTGAAACGCCGTTTCTATCGGATTGTTCCGCCTTTGGTCTTTATGGTTTTGGTCGTGATGCCCTTTACCTTTATGGTGCAACGGGACTATGTGGCTGGGATCGGGACCCAGATTGCGGCAGTCTTTGGCTTTGTGACCAATTTCTTTGAAATGGCAACGGGTGGTAGTTATGAAAGCAACTTCATTCCCCACCTCTTCCTTCATACCTGGAGTTTGGCTTTAGAAGTGCATTACTATGTGCTCTGGGCGCTTCTAGCATGGTTTTTGGCTAAGCGGGCAAAGACGGTTGGGGCCTATCGTGGCATGCTCTTTTTGGCCTCTAGTGGACTCTTTCTCTTTACCTTCTTGTCCATGTTTATACGAGCCTTTTTAACAGCAAACTTTTCAACAATTTACTTCTCTAGCTTCACCCACATTTTCCCCTTCTTTGTGGGATCTTGCTTAGCAACGGTGACAGGGATTGTCAATGTGAGCCCGAACTTCACTAAGCTGGTGCAATCTTGGAATATGAAAAAGACGGTATCAGTCTTGGGAGGAAGCTTTGCCTTCTTATTCGTGCTGAGTCTTTTCTTGCCATTTGATAGCTTGTGGACCTATCTCTTTGGATTTTTAGCTGCAACCATTGC
This sequence comes from Streptococcus sp. IMAU 99161, assembly GCF_014435245.1. Classification (NCBI taxonomy): domain Bacteria; kingdom Bacillati; phylum Bacillota; class Bacilli; order Lactobacillales; family Streptococcaceae; genus Streptococcus; species Streptococcus sp. IMAU 99161. The sequence continues at coordinate 47,224 of NZ_JAAPAW010000008.1, forward strand.
TGCTGCGGCCATGATTCTTGCAGCTCGTATTCTTCATGAAAAGACGCCTGATAAAAAAGAACCGGCTATCCTTAATTTCTTTGCGGATACTAGTTATGGTGTTTACCTCTTTCACTGGCCTTTCTTCATCATCTTCTCTCAACATTTGGGAACCATGATGGCAGCGATTGTCACCACCATCTTGTCTTTGACCTTGACAGCTCTTTCCTTCTACGTCTTAGAGCCTACGATTGCAGGAAAGAAACCACGCGTCTTTGGCATGAAGATGGATCTCAGCTTTTTGACCAAACCGGTCTTTTATCTCATGATCCCATTGGCCATACTGATGGTTGGGATTTCAGCTTTTGCGCCAACGGTTGGAGCCTTCGATGAGAGTTTGGTTGCCAGCGGGCTCAATCAAGCCGATAATAAAATGCAGGTCACACGGACCCAGGTGGACAATGCGACGGCGACAGATTACAACGTTTCAAATGGGGTGACCATGATCGGAGATTCGGTCAATTTGCGGGCACAAAATTATCTAATAAAAGCGATCCCTGGCATCCAGATTGATGCGGTAGTGAGCCGTCAGTTGGAAAATGGGATGAAGGTCTTTGAAACAGATATCTCCAATAAAGTACTCCTGAAAAATGTTGTCATTGCCCTCGGAACCAATACAGTTAGCAACTACAAACAACTGCTAGATCAGTATGTTAAAAAGTTGCCAAAAGGTCGTCGCTTGATTTTAGTGACACCATACGATGGACGGTATGCGAGTGATCAGTCAAGTGAGTCGGTCCAAACCCGTCTCTATGAGTTGGAATTGGCTAAGAAATATGACTTTATCACCATTGCAGACTGGTATCAAGTAGCCGTGGAAAATCCAAATATTTGGGTGGGAACAGACTCTGTACACTTTAATATGGAAACCAATGGTGGGGAGCTCTACGCTCAGACAGTCAAAGAAGCCCTTGACAAAGCTGAAAAAGGCCCTGTTAAGAAGTAGTCTAGATTTTTGGAAAAAGAAAGACAAATTCATATTAAAAACTTTCCTTAGGTGAGTACGGACGTCAGCGAACTTCAAAGAAGTTCCATGACTAAATTAAGATACAAAGGGCGTCTGCGGATAAAGTCAAAATAGGAAGTTTGACGTAGAATCTTTCGATTCTAGGAGAACTTATCTTTTTGACACAATCCGCAGCCCGTGTTCAATTTATTTTGAGCCCCTTCGCTCTTTAATTTCTGGGCTCAGGCTAAAACAGTTTCCCAAACTGTTTTACTCTCAATAATTCCGAGTGCCTGAAACTGTATTGTTTCAGGCACTTTTCTCACATCGGAAAGTTTCGGTATTTTCTTGATTCATTCTTAAAATTAGGACTCATCTTTATTTTTTACAAAAGTAGTTTGTCTACCTTCTAAAGCAACTTTATACTTGCAAAAGGTTGCTTTTTTTAGTAAGATAAAGAAAACGCTTACAAAAACGGAGTGAAAATCTCTCTTTGTGAAGAAAAAGTTTTTTAAAAATTTATTTCACAAAGTGTGGGTTTCAAAACCCCCTATCAAAGGAGTTTGAAAAAAGATTCACAAAATTAGAAAAAATCTTTGTGAAAATTGCTTGGAAGTGTTTACAAAAAGCTCAAAATAGAGTAGAATAATATTGTGAAATAATTAACAAAAGAAAGAATGGGTAAAAGGTTTGAGTGTTTACTGAAAACATGAAAACAACTTTCTTTTGAACAATTCGGAGGAAACCATCAAATGGCTGATAAAAAATCACTTACCCCTGAAGAAAAGAAACTCGCCGCTGAAAAGCACGTTGACGAGTTGGTCCAAAAGGGCCTTGTTGCATTAGAAGAAATGCGTAAATTAACGCAAGAGCAAGTGGACTATATCGTTGCAAAAGCATCTGTAGCAGCTCTTGATGCCCACGGAGAATTAGCCCTTCATGCATATGAAGAAACCGGTCGTGGTGTCTTTGAAGATAAGGCAACTAAGAACTTGTTTGCCTGCGAACATGTGGTCAACAACATGCGTCATACGAAAACAGTTGGCATCATCGATGACGATGATGTGACAGGCTTGACCTTGATTGCAGAACCAGTCGGCGTGATCTGTGGGATCACTCCAACCACTAACCCAACTTCTACAGCGATCTTCAAAGCCTTGATCTCATTGAAGACTCGTAACCCAATCATCTTTGCCTTCCACCCATCTGCTCAAGAATCTTCTGCTCATGCAGCTCAAATTGTACGGGATGCAGCGATCAAAGCAGGAGCACCTGAAAACTGTGTGCAATGGATCACGCAACCATCTATGGAAGCAACCAGTGCGCTGATGAACCACGAAGGAATTGCGACTATCCTTGCGACAGGTGGGAATGCCATGGTGAAAGCTGCCTATTCTTGCGGGAAACCAGCTCTTGGGGTAGGTGCTGGAAACGTACCTGCTTATGTTGAAAAAACAGCCAACATCCGTCAAGCAGCCCACGATATCGTCATGTCTAAATCATTTGACAACGGAATGGTTTGTGCATCTGAACAAGCGGTCATCATCGATAAAGAAATCTACGATGAGTTTGTAGAAGAATTCAAATCTTACCACACTTACTTTGTCAACAAAAAAGAAAAAGCCCTCCTTGAAGAGTTCTGCTTCGGTGTCAAAGCCAACAGCAAGAACTGTGCGGGTGCAAAATTGAATGCGGACATCGTTGGGAAACCAGCAGCATGGATCGCTGAACAAGCTGGCTTCTCTGTCCCAGAAGGTACCAATATCCTTGCTGCAGAAGTGAAAGAAGTTGGTCCAAAAGAACCATTGACTCGTGAAAAATTGTCTCCAGTCATCGCTGTTTTGAAAGCAGACAGCCGTGAAGATGGAATTGACAAAGCTCGTCAAATGGTTGAATTCAACGGTCTGGGTCACTCTGCTGCCATCCATACTGCAGATGCTGATCTGGCTAAAGAATTTGGGAAAGCAGTCAAAGCCATCCGTGTGATTTGGAACTCTCCTTCTACTTTTGGTGGTATCGGGGACGTATACAATGCCTTCTTGCCATCATTGACTCTTGGTTGTGGTTCATATGGACACAACTCAGTTGGTGATAACGTAAGCGCAGTAAACCTCTTGAATATCAAAAAAGTCGGACGCCGGAGAAATAACATGCAATGGATGAAACTTCCTTCGAAGACATACTTCGAACGTGGATCAATTGAATACTTACAAAAATGTCGTGATGTAGAACGTGTCATGATCGTGACAGACCATGCGATGGTAGAACTTGGTTTCTTGGATCGCATTATTGAACAATTAGACCTTCGCCGCAACAAGGTGGTTTACCAAATCTTTGCGGATGTTGAACCTGATCCAGATATCACAACGGTTGAACGTGGTACGGAGATCATGCGGACCTTCAAGCCAGATACGATCATCGCTCTTGGTGGTGGTTCTCCAATGGATGCGGCTAAGGTTATGTGGCTCTTCTATGAACAACCAGAAGTGGACTTCCACGATTTGATTCAAAAATTCATGGATATCCGTAAACGTGCCTTCAAATTCCCATTGCTTGGTAAGAAGACAAAATTCATCGCCATCCCAACAACATCTGGTACTGGATCAGAAGTTACACCATTTGCCGTTATCTCTGATAAAGCCAATAACCGCAAATACCCAATCGCTGACTACTCATTGACACCAACAGTGGCGATTGTGGACCCATCTCTTGTCTTGACTGTTCCAGGATCGGTTGCAGCAGACACTGGTATGGACGTCTTGACCCACGCGACAGAAGCTTATGTCTCTCAAATGGCTAGCGACTTTACCGATGGTCTTGCCCTTCAAGCTATTAAACTGGTCTTTGAAAACTTGGAAGAATCTGTGAAAACAGCCAACTACGATGCCCGCGAAAAGATGCACAATGCCTCTACGATCGCAGGTATGGCCTTCGCCAATGCCTTCCTCGGTATTTCTCACTCCATGGCCCACAAGATTGGTGCGCAATTCCACACCATTCACGGACGGACCAATGCCATCTTGCTTCCATACGTGATCCGTTACAACGGTACACGCCCAGCCAAGACTGCGACATGGCCTAAGTACAACTACTACCGTGCAGATGAAAAATACCAAGACATTGCTCGTATGTTAGGACTTCCATGCTCTACACCAGAGGAAGCTGTTGAAGCTTACGCAAAAGCTGTATATGAACTTGGTGAACGCTGTGGTATCCAAATGAACTTCAAGGCACAAGGAATCAACGAAAAAGAATGGAAGAAACATTCTCGTGAATTGGCCTTCCTCGCTTATGAAGATCAATGTTCACCAGCTAACCCACGTCTTCCAATGGTAGACCATATGCAAGAAATTATCGAAGATGCTTACTATGGTTACAAGGAACGTCCAGGACGTCGTAAATAAGACGCCGACGAACAACTGATGTTTATCAGCCCCCTCACTTGAAAGAGTGGGGGATTTTTTGCTTTGAGTTCGCAATTCCCTTGATTTTATGATAGGGTATAAGAAAAGAACTAGAACAAAGAAGGCAAAGATGAGAAAAAAGATTATAGGAATCCTTTTAGTGATCGTCGTCATTCTGGGTGTAGGGGTGATCTGGCTGAAGAACCCTCATCGAACAGCCCAAGGCTTGACCTATGAAGAGGAGAGCATTTTTAAACATTCTTTCCGTCTATTGGAAGAACAAACGGCATTGTACGTAAAGGAAAATTTCACAGGTATCGGTAAAATTGAATTTTCTCCGATTATCTTTGACGGAGGTTTGAAATCTGGGGATCCTTTACGAGTGAATGTGGTTCCGGTTGTCTATGACTGGCATGGAAACAAAGCTTATCTAGGGCGGGATGCAAAAGGAGAGCCCATGCTCCGCTATGGCTTCCACCAGGGAGTTGAATTTGATTTTGGGATGAATCATAAAGAGGTCATCTTCTTAGATAATTCAAAAACAGGAGAAGCAATTGACGTTTCGAATGAAGAGAAACTACCAGAAGATGCAAAGGTGAAAGAGGATGAAGGAATTGATACGAGTCTAAAGGTCCTAACGGATGCTGGGCAGTTAGTTGGGGTGAATAAAAATAAAAGCGGTAGCCCAGAAGCGAAGGTTGTTTATAACTTAGAGATCCAAGAAGGAGACTATAATAAATGACGCTAAAAAAGTTAAGTTTTTCCTTTTATTTTTTAGGAATACGAGGCTCAAATTCAATTTTTTTTCATCAAGCGCTGTTTTTTTTAACTATTTTTTGAAATTTTTATAGCATTACGAGCTAATTTATGTTACCCTATAGTGTGTGAATTTGCTTCTACTGATGAGGCAAGGAAGTTTAGGATCTGTGGACCATAAAATGAACCAAGAAAGGAGGCTATCTCAAATGGAGTTAGAAGATGAAATACAAGGGATGCAAGACCAGGCGCAGAAAATTATTGAGATGCCACAAAGGGATCAACAAGCACCTAGATCAGAAACTCCATCATCTGCCTCGGTTGTTTCTCTGCATGGGCAGGGGACACCTGAGGATGCGTCTAGCATTCCTAGCCTCCATCAGCAACTAGCGAGTGCGTCTGGGACCCAGACCATTCAATTGCGAGAGGAATTGGTACTGGCAGTAGCGCAAAATGCTTCAGCGCAAGCGACGGTCTTTGAGGCCGAGCTCAAAGATCAGCTAGAAGTGGCCAAGGATACGGTTTCCCATAAGGTTGCGGAGGTGTCTCAAATGGCCCACAGCATGGCCCAATTTTTAACAGACGCAGAAGTGGAGCAACTATTAGGAGAGTTCTCCATGGATACTTGCTGGGACCAAGCGGTCGAGGCGGAAAACCTGGCTCAAGCAAGGGCCTACTCGACACGTCTGTCAGATCTGGCAGGGCAACTAGAGGCTGCATCAGCCCAATTGGTGGACTTGGACAAGGGACAAGCAGCGGCCTTTGATTTTTCATAAGTAGGAGAAAAAGATGTTAGAAATCCTGGGAGAGGATAGAGAACGCATTGAGGAGCTCCATCGAGAGATTAAAAAGGAGCAAGAGCGGATTGCAATTCGGAGTTTGATTGCAACGCAAAAAGCCTTGATGATGTTGGAAGGGATGAGTTTGCAGGTGACTTTGAGCGGTCAATCCGAAAAGATGCGCACTTTTGCCACAACGACCCTAGTTAATGATTTGAAAGATGGATTTACAGGAGGAGCAGCGGACGCGGCAGAAACTGCACTGAAATCAGTGAAAAAGCCGATTTTCATGAGTCCGATTAAAGGAGGTATGTGATGTACCATTCAGGAAATAATGAATTAGAACAGCTAGAAGATCGACATCACCGCTTCAATCAAAAGCTGAGTGAGTTGGAGTGGGATTATGCGGATATGCGTATGGATGTCCGCCAACACACAGAAAATTTAGTAGACTGGCTGAGTGCTCTGCATTTTCAAGCCCCAAGTGCGGAAGCTCAAAGTGGCTTGGAGCGTTTATTTGCCTTGCAAGAAGAGTTTGAGGCAGAACTCAAACGCTATGAAGAGCGCTTAGAAGAAGAACGCGAACGCGAGCAGCAAGAGTACTATAAGCAGCGCCAACAATTAGAACAAGGTGATTAAAACATTCCTCTGATAGAGAATAAGAGGGATGTTTTATTTTGCTCAAAACACTTTTAAAAATATGGCCACAGCCCGTTGCAAGCGCTTACTTATTATGTTATAATATTCACAAATAAAACAAAAATAAAATGGTTTATCAAACCAACAAAGAAAAGGAGTCGCTTATGAAAGCTGCAACCTATGTATCTGCGGGCAATCTGCAACTAATCGACCAACCAAAACCAGAAATCAAAAACCCAACGGATGCGATTGTACGTGTCTTAAAAACAACCATCTGTGGGACAGACCTTCACATCCTAGGAGGAGATGTTCCTGCCTGTAAGGAAGGCACGATTCTAGGTCACGAAGGGATCGGAATTGTCGAAGAAGTCGGCGATGCGGTTACTAACTTCAAGGTGGGCGACAAGGTCATTATCTCTTGTGTCACAGCTTGTAACACCTGCTACTACTGTAAACGTAGTCTGCCTTCTCACTGTGAAGATGGTGGTTGGATTTTGGGTCACTTGATCAACGGAACCCAAGCAGAATATGTGCATATTCCACATGCGGATGGCAGTCTTTATCATGCGCCTGAAACGGTGGATGACGAAGCCTTGGTCATGCTCTCAGATATTCTCCCAACCTCTTATGAAATTGGGGTCCTCCCATCTCATGTAAAACCAGGCGATAATGTCTGTATCGTTGGAGCTGGTCCAATTGGCCTTGCGGCTCTCTTGACCGTTCAGTTCTTCTCACCTGCTACGATTATCATGGTGGACTTATCTGAATCTCGTCTTGAAGCAGCTAAGAAATTCGGGGCTACTCACACCATCTGCTCAAGCGATATTGCGGAAATCAAGGCCTTTATCAATGAAGTGACGGACGGCCGTGGGGTTGATATTTCTATGGAATGTGTAGGTTATCCTGCTACATTTGATGTCTGCCAAAACGTCATCTCTGTCGGTGGTCATATTGCCAACGTCGGTGTTCACGGAAAACCGGTTAGCTTCAATTTGGACGAATTGTGGATCAAGAACATTACCCTCAACACCGGTCTTGTTAATGCCAACACCACTGAAATGCTGCTGAATGTCTTAAAATCTGGTAAGATCGATGCAACCAAGCTCATCACCCACCACTTCAAACTCTCAGAAGTCGAAAAGGCCTATGATGTCTTTAAACATGCGGGTGAAAACAATGCCCTCAAGGTGATTATCGAAAATGACATCAGTCAATAAGGTGGGAGTTACTCTTTGTTCATAGTTTTTTTAGAAGGGCCAGAGATATTCTGGTCCTATTTTCAGCCCTAACTAACCGCTTTTACCTTGCAAAAAAAGTTCTTTATCTTATAATATAAGTTTAGAAAACGATTACAATAAAAGAAAGGTGTGATCTTATGAAATGGTTTCATTATCATCGTGAATTCTGGATGGACTTTCATTTCTGGATCTTGGTCTTGCTTTTGGTGGCTGTGACGTTGATGATGCAGACACCGCTTTCGGTTATTAGTCTAACTTATCTTGCATTTGTAGGGATTTTGCTCCTGCTTCAGGTTTTTCAACCGCCTGTATCGACACGTCAGTATCCAGAAGGTAGCTACCATTTTAACTGGACCTTCTATCGCGATACCAGACTGTATATCGATCTCTTTATCTTAGCTGGTCTCTTGTCAGGGCCAATTGTTTCGTCAGATGCGCTCTATTGGATCTTGCTTGGTGCCGTTGTCGGCTCTATTGCTTTTGTGTTTGTCGTAAAGGAAAAAGCGACTAAAAAGATGGGCTAGGTAGATGAGATGGTCTCAGTATTATAGAGTAGAAATACTTCTTTAGAAGAATCAGAAAAATTAATTTGGCAGGGTTTTTCTTTTTAATAAAATTATTTTGGAGAACAATTGAATATTGTTCTCCTTTTTTATTTTCAGGAGGGAAAATGACAAAAGAATTACAATCATCACGCTATATTGTCATTTCATTTTTAGTACGTGAAATGGGAATAGATATTGTCGAGGCCATATCTCTTATGGCTGAATTGGAAAAAAGTGGCTTGGTTCGCTTGGAATCAAGTGGAGATTTAACACTCAAAGAACTTGGAGGCGCGCTATGAAACGAATTACCGCAAATCAATACCAAACTTCAGAACGGTATTACAAATTACCTAAAATTTTATGGAACTTGGTTAGAAAATTAAATATTCGAGTTGCTTTGACAAGTGTTTTATTTGCCTTAGCACATCATCCAGGAAGCATTCTAGCTTGGTGTTTATATGCTTCACTTGGGATGTTTTTAGGGCTTGTACGCTACAAATCGGACTTATGGGGCAGTATGGGGCTACATTTAGTGTGGAACCTACTAGTTTATAGTTTGATGCTTTTTTAAAATAGGTGATCTGATTTATCTCATAAATCAGTAGTTTTTATAGGATTATTTTTAATTCGGAAACAAAAATGTATTAACAGCATAAAATAAAGAAACTAGGAACATTTTTTCTATTTTTTTAGAAATAAAATGTTGTATAGAAATTCCGAAAGAAATAATAAAATCAAAATAAAAATTAATAAAATAGGTATATATGAACATATTGATGTCGACAAATGTTCTTGCAAGACATAAAATACAAATAAAAAGAATAAAAAATTGTTATATTTTTATATTTGTTGTTCTGTTATAAAATGAAAGAAATTAGAAACTACTTTCTAAATCATGAAAAATATTGAAAAAAAAGAAATAAGTGTTAAAATAAAGAATGTAAACGTTTACTTCAATAAAGAAGCTCATATGTTACTGCAAAAAGAACTAATTCCAATGATAGAAGCTAACTTACCAAATATGGCATATGCTGAAAAAGACATTGCTATATTCTTTTTAAAACAGCAACCTCTGAATAATTATTCATGTGAGGCATTGTGCGAATGCCTTAATGTATCCAAAGCAACATTGACTCGATTTGCGAAAAAATGTGGTTTTAAAGGTTTTAGACAATTCATTTTCAAATACCAAGAGATGATTCGTGAGAAAGAAAAGTTAGCATTGTATACAGAGGCTACAGAAAAAGTTTTATCCGACTATGAAGAAATGTTGAGAAAAACTTACACGGTTCTTGATGAAGTTCAACTTGAGCGTATTGCTGAGATGATAGAAACTGCTGAGCGTGTATATCTTTATGGTAAAGGAAGTTCTGTTCTTACTGAAAATAAAATATCTGCACCTAAATATACAACGATTCATGATATTTCAGAAATTAAAGCGAATTCAAGTTGGGAAGTTCGTCACTAGTCACTAATAGAAAAGAGAAAATAATATGATTATTTCTGAACAATCTGATTTTAGACGATATGCTTCTGTCAATAAACATTTTTCAAAAGTCTGTGATTTTTTAGAAAATACAAATTTGACAGATTTAGTTGATGGAAAAATTGATATTGACGGGGAAAATGTTTTTGCAAATTGTATGACTTATCTAGCTGATGGAGTTCCAGGAGATATTTTTGAAACTCATAAGAAATATTTAGATATTCATATTGTTGTTGAAAATACAGAAAAAATGGCAGTAACTTCCCCAGTTCGTGCTCAGTCACGTATACCTTTTAGCGAAGAGAAGGATATTGCTTTTTACGATAGCAAAGACTATCAAATTGTTGAATTGCTTCCAGGGAATATGTTGGTGACTTTTGAAGAAGATCTTCACCAACCAAAGATTCATTGCAATGATGAAACTGTTAAAAAACTTGTTATCAAAGTTTTAAACGAGGAAAAATAAAATGAACTTCATATGAAAAATGTTGTACCATATATAACATTTAAGATTGAAGATTTGAAAAAGAATTAAAGCTGAAATTTAAAAATATATAGAAAGAGGATAAAAATTATGGTAAATTACGGTATTGTTGGAGCTGGATATTTTGGAGCTGATTTGGCTCGCTCAATGAACAAAATTGAAGATGCAAAAGTGGTTGCGGTATTTGACCCAAATCATGGAGAAGAAGTTGCTCAAGAGTTGGGATCAGATGTTTGTGCAAGTTTAGATGAACTTGTAGCACGTGAAGATATTGATTGTGTGATCGTAGCTTCACCTAGCTACCTTCACCGTGAACCTGTTGTGAAAGCTGCTCAACATGGCAAACACGTATTTTGTGAAAAGCCAATTGCATTGTCTTATGAAGATTGTAAAGCCATGGTTGACGCATGTAAAGAAAATAATGTTATCTTTATGGCTGGTCACATCATGAACTTCTTTAATGGTGTACACCATGCTAAAGAATTGATTACTCAAGGTAAAATCGGTAAAGTTCTTTATTGCCATGCCGCTCGTACAGGTTGGGAAGAACAACAACCAACTGTATCATGGAAGAAACTTCGTTCTCAATCTGGAGGACATTTGTACCACCATATTCATGAATTAGATTGCATTCAGTTCATCATGGGAGGACTTCCTGAAAAAGCGACAATGGTAGGAGGCAATGTATATCATAAAGGTGAAAACTTTGGTGATGAAGATGATATGCTCATTGTAAACCTAGAATACTCTGATGATCGTTATGCTGTTTTGGAATATGGTAATGCTTTCCGTTGGGGTGAACACTACGTCTTGATTCAAGGAACTGAAGGAGCTATCAAACTTGACTTGTTCAATACTGGAGGTACTCTTCGTGTTAAAGGTGAAGGAGAATCACACTTCTTAGTACATGAAACTCAAGAGGAAGATGATGACCGTACAGCTATCTATACCGGTCGTGGTATGGATGGAGCAATTGCGTACGGTAAACCAGGAGTACGTTGCCCATTATGGTTACAAACATGTATTGATAAAGAAATGGAATATCTACATGACATCATTAAAGGTGGAGAAATTACAGAAGAATATGAAAAACTTCTCAATGGTGTAGCTGCTTTAGAATCAATCGCTACCGCTGATGCATGTACTTTATCAGTTAAAGAAGATCGAAAAGTAAGTCTTTCAGAAATCACAAATGCTTAACTATTGTAAAACAGAATAGTAAATTCTTGTCATTATATAATTTCTAAAGTTCTGTGATACAACTCATTGAATAAAGGAATAGAGACGAAAAACCAAGAAGGATGAGTTTTATCTCATCCTTCTTGGTTTTTTAAATAGGGAGACCATATTAAGATTTTCGAGAACGTTGACCAGAAAGCTTTTTGTTTTCCCAATAGCGATTAAACACCGTCTCTTTTTCATCTCGATTTTTACTGAGAAAATGGGTGTAGATCAGGTCGACCACAATCAGTAAAGGAAGGACCGCTGAGATGCGATCAATATAGGTATTGCTAGGAAGAGGAGCAGCAGGCACTACTTCAGTAAAATCATGGTGGACACAAGCAGGGTTAGCTGTTACAAGGACAGTTTTTGCACCGTTTTCCTTGGCTTTCACCAAACTATCTGTAATAGCGTTTGTCTTACCCGATAAGGAAAATCCAAGGACCAAGCAGGAGGAATCGAGAATACTGGTGGTCCAGGTAAATCCGTCCTGATCGGTCACGACTTCCCCTGCTACACCGAGTCGCATGAGGCGTAATTTCATCTCCCGGGCTACCAAGCTGGAACTTCCGATCCCGAAGTAGTAGACCCGGTCTGCCTGATCGATTAAGTCTGCCACATGCTCCAATTGGGGATCTTTGACGAAGTTTTCAGTAACGTTACTGATATGGTGGTAGCGTTGCAAGACGCTGAGAGTGAGTTCATCATGCTCTTCTTCTTGCTGTTGATTTTTCGCTTCTTCGTTAAAATGGTAGACAAATTCCCGATAGCCAGTAAACCCGCATTTTTGGGAAAAACGGGTCAAAGCGGCTTTTGAGACATGTAGCAATTTGGTCACGCGAGACGAGGATAGGGAATGCTGTCGTGCTTCGGATGATAGAAAATAGTGGGCAATGTCGCGTTCCATATCTGTCAATTCCGTTTCATGACTAGCGATAATCATGCGTAAATCTTGATCTTGTTTCACAGCAGTCCTCCTTTCTCGCGAAATGAAATAACAGGACACTCCTATAATATATTACATATTATAACATGGAGAGACCATTTTATTCAAGCAAAAGCGAGTAAAAACCATTGAAACTAGTAACAGGATATAAGGGGAAAACGAACGATGTTAAAAGTAGTCTCAAGAGTAAATTTACTTTCAGAATGAGAAGGCCAAAAAGTAGACATGTAAAATAGCAGTTATGAGAAATAAATAAAGGAGTAAGCCAAGTATGGGAGAAAGGCTTCTCTCAGCTCTTGATAAAAAAGGACCTAAAAAAATAACGTAAAATATTTGTATATGAAATCAAATAGGTATACAATAAAAATATAGGAAGCCTAAAATTTTTTAGAAAGTACTTTCTAATTATAGGAAAAGTATTGAAAATACATATTTAAAGTATTATGATTGTTGGTGTAAGAGCTTACAATTCAAAAAAGAAGCAGGTGATTAAATCATGGAAGAGTTACGGCATAAGCTGATTGTATCGTGTCAAGCTCTACCAGACGAACCATTGCATAGTGATTTTATTATGGCTCGTATGGCAGTGGCTGCTAAGGAAGGAGGAGCATCTGGAATCCGTGCCAATTCGGTTGTTGATATTGCAGCAATTCGAAAAGCGGTAGATTTACCCATCATTGGGATCATCAAACGAGATTACGAAGGTGCAGATGTTTATATCACGGCAACTATGAAAGAGGTAGATGAACTCATGACGGTTCGTCCGAATATCATTGCGATAGATGCCACAACTTCTACACGACCAAATGGCGAAAGCTTGAAAGAATTTTTCCAAAAAGTAAAGGAAAAATATCCGGATCAATTGTGGATGGCAGATTGTTCTACTATTGATGAAATGCTGACGGCTGACCAATTAGGTTTCGATTTTATTGGAACGACCTTGGTGGGCTACACCAAGCAAAGTCAGGGCGATAAAATCGAATCAAATGACTTTGAAATTATTCGCAAGGCCCTGAGTAAACTATCTCATCCATTAATTGCAGAAGGCAACATCGATACCCCTGATAAAGTCCGTAGGGTCTTGGAGCTAGGTGCCTATAGTGTTGTCGTAGGATCTGCTATTACACGTCCACAACTAATTACAAAAAAATTTGTAGAAGCAACAAAATAAAGAAAGAGGTCTCCAAATGACAAATGCAAATTTGAAAAAATATGAAGGTGTTATTCCAGCGTTTTATGCTTGCTATGATGAAAATGGCGAAGTGAGTCCAGAAAGAGTCCGTGCCTTGACGCAATACCATATTGACAAAGGGGTACAAGGGGTCTATGTCAACGGTTCTTCTGGAGAATGTATTTATCTTAGCGTGGAAGATCGTAAGCTGATTTTAGAGAATGTGATGGCGGTTGCGAAAGGAAAACTAACCGTTATTGCCCATGTCGCATGTAACAATACTAAAGATAGTGTTGAACTTGCTAAGCATGCTGAAAGCTTGGGAGTAGATGCTATTGCAGCGATCCCACCTATTTATTTCCGTCTTCCTGCCTATTCGATTGCTCGCTATTGGAATGACATGAGCAAGGCTGCACCAAATACAGATTTTATCATTTATAATATTCCGCAACTGTCTGGTACCACCCTCACGCGCGACCTGTATGCTGAAATGCGCAAGAATCCACGGGTAATCGGGGTGAAAAATTCATCTATGCCAACACAAGATATCCAAATGTTTGTAGCTGATGGAGGAGATGACCATATTGTCTTTAATGGACCAGATGAACAGTTCATTAGTGGCCGCGTTATTGGCGCAAAAGCTGGAATTGGTGGTACTTACGGGGTGATGCCTGATTTGTTCTTAAAATTAAATGAATTGATCAAACAATCCGATTTTGAAACAGCTAAAGAATTGCAATATGCGATCAATGATGTCATTTATAAAATGGTCAGTGGACGAGCAAATCTTTATGCAGTGATCAAAGAAATTCTCCGTCTAAATGAAAAATTAGATCTTGGTTCTGTAAGAGCACCACTTGAACCTTTACATGAAGAAGATCTGGCAATTGCAAAAGAAGCAGCTGACTTAATCAATAAGGCAAGAGAACGCTTCTTGTAATCAGTGTATAGAGCTTCATAGGAGCGGGAACGATTCCGATGTGTGGACGGGTTGAAGAGGTTTCCCAAATCTTTTCAATCTTCCTGCTCCTAAAAAGTAGTGCTTTGAGCGATTGGCTACTGTGTCAATCTAGTTTTTTCAAGTATCGTTTTAGAGGTTGGACTGTTACCTAGCCTTCTGAAGTACTTGTTGGATGGAGAAAGTAATATGGGAAATTCTGGTTTTACAACAATTGATTTAATTGTTTTGATTGTCTATTTATTGGCAGTATTGATTGCAGGACTTCTATTTTCCAAAAAGGAAATGCAAGGAAAAGAGTTCTTCAAAGGAGATGGTACCGTCCCTTGGTACGTTACCTCGGTGTCTATTTTTGCGACCATGCTAAGTCCGATCTCTTTCATGGGATTACCGGGAAATTCTTATGCTGGGACTTGGATTTTATGGTTTGCTCAATTAGGGCTAATCATTGCAGTGCCGTTGTCTATTAAGTATATCTTGCCTATCTTTGCAAGAATGGACATTGATACCGCCTATGATTATCTAGAACGAAGATTTGATTCTCGACCTCTTCGTGTGATTTCAGCCTTGCTATTTATCATCTACCAAATTGGACGGATGTCCATTATCATGTACTTGCCTTCCGCTAGCTTAGCGATTTTAACAGGTATTGATGTCAACATCTTGATTATCCTGATGGGAATTGTGGCGATCATCTACTCCTACACTGGAGGAATCAAGTCTGTATTGTGGACTGATTTTATTCAGGGTGCGGTTTTAATCGTTGGTGTCATCATCTCATTGGTTGTATTGGTTGGCAATTTGCATGGTGGATTTGGTTCGATTTTCCATGAATTAGCTCATGGTAAATTCATTGCCCCAACTGAGAAATTATTTGACCCGAATTTGTTGTCCGGATCTGTATTCCTGATTCTCATGGGATCTGGATTAACCATCTTGTCTTCTTATGCGTCTTCTCAAGACTTAGTCCAACGCTTTACGACCACTCAAAATATTAAAAAATTGAATAAAATGATGTTTACCAATGGTGTACTTTCCCTTGGGACAGCAACTGTATTTTATTTGATTGGTACAGGTCTTTACGTTTATTACAAGGTTCAAAATCCAGGAGCTTTTGGTAGTGATATTCCTCAGGATCAAATCTTCACTTATTTCATTGCTTATCAATTGCCTGTTGGGATTACAGGAATTATCTTAGCAGCCATTTATGCTGCAGCTCAATCAACCTTATCTACAGGTTTGAATTCTGTAGCGACTTCCTGGACCTTGGATATTCAAGATGTTATCTCTAAAGATATGACGGACGCTACACGTACGAAAATTGCACGTTATATTTCCTTGGGAGTAGGTATTTTCTCAATTGTTGTGTCGATCGTGATGGCTCATTCAGATATCAAATCAGCCTATGAATGGTTTAATAGCTTTATGGGATTGGTATTAGGAATCTTAGGCGGTATCTTTGTTCTTGGATTCGCTTCTAAAAAAGCCAACAAGTATGGTGCCTATACTGCCTTGGTGGTTTCTAGTATCGTGATGATTGTGATCAAATACGTGCTTCCTGCAACAGCAGTAAACTATTGGGCTTATTCATTCATTTCAATTTTTGTATCATTAGTATCTGGATATGTTGTTTCACTATTGACTCAAAAAGGTAGTGCAGCTCCTAAATATACCACGATCTATGATATTCCTGAAATCCATGCGGATAGTAGCTGGGCAAAACGTCAATAAAGTGGTATACCAGCTATTGAAGATAGGGAAACAGGTCCCTATCTTCAATAGGCAAGAGCCATCAGAAGCCTAGGTAGAATTTGGAAAGGAGTTCCAATATGGAATTAGTACAGTATAAAGATGCAGCGATTGCACGAGACATTCAACACCCTGCACTCAAGAAAGTGGTAGACTATTTAAAAACACACGATGTCAGTCAAGAGGAAAAGGGGACGCATACAGTCTCTGATGATTTCTTTTACAATGTGATTGAAATGGAAACAACGGATGAAGAGCACCGTGTGTGGGAAAGCCACCGAGCTTACTATGACGTTCATGTCCTATTTGAAGGAAAAGAACGCATCTCATATAATTTTTTGTCCAATATGAAGGTGGAAGATTATGTGAAAGAAGAGGATTGGCAACAAATGTCTGGTTCTTCCCTGTTTGATATTCATTTTACCCCTGGTAGCATTTTGTTATTAGATCCAAATGATGCGCACAAGACAGGTTTGAAAGTGGATCAGGCACAAGGTATTCGCAAGGTCGTTTTTAAAGTGCGCTTATAGCCTGCGTGGTTCATTCTTTTCATTCCAAGCGGGAGAAATAGAACAATTTTTGAGGGAAGGGTTCTTGTCATCTGGCCACTGATTTCTCTCATTGAGTGGTCTAAATGGCTCGATAGAGCCTTTCAGAGGACGGATGTTCCCATGAATTGTTAGTGGAGGTTGGAGACTATTCCCAGCCTCTTTCCCCGTTTTTAGAAGATCTTGCCAGAGTGGAGGAGAAATGGTTACATTAGAAAAAAGTATACAACCTATTATTGAGTCGGTCTATGAAAGCTTAACGGATTTAGAGAAGAAAATAGCCGACTATTTTTTATCTGATCAGGTTATGCAAGACGACTTGTCTGCACAATCAGTAGCGAAACGATTGTATGTTTCCCTCTCTTCTTTGACAAGATTCGCTAAAAAGTGTGGGTTTACAGGATACCGGCAATTTGTCTATGAATTTGAAGGCTCCAATCAGGAGATTCAAAACCTTAGTCACCATATTACAAAAAGCGTCTTATCCGATTATGGAGAGTTGCTAAATAAGACATTTTCCTTGATTGATGAAGAACAGTTCTTGCGTGTCAGCCGGATGTTAGACAAGGCGAAACGGGTCTATATATACGGGATGGGGAGTTCCGGCCTTGTGGCGCGTGAAATGGAATTTCGTTTCATGAGATTAGGAATGATTTGTAAGGCGATTACAGATGACCACATGATTCGAGTCAATGAGGTCATGCTGGATGACGAATGTCTGGTGATCGGGATTTCATTATCAGGTGAGACCAAAGAAATTCTAGATGCTGTATATCAGGCGAAACACAGAGGCTCTAGGACGGTCTTGATAACATCCAAAACAAGTGCGTTTTTAAAAGAGCGGTGTGAGGAGCTGGTATCTGTGGCCGTAAAGGAAAGTTTGCCTCAAGGTACGCTGATCTCTCCACAATTTCCAGTCTTAGTCGTAGTGGATATTTTTTATGCCTATTATGTGGATTTGGATAGAGAAAAAAGAAACCATATCTTTACCAACACACTTTCGGCCCTCAATATGCATAAGAAGGAGGATGAACAATGAATATTTTAGGAATCGACATTGGAGGTACATCTATTAAAGCGGATGTATACGACGAAGATGGGACTGCTTTGGGACATTTTTCGGAACAGAGTACCAAGATATGCCATGAGAACCAAACCAATGGGATCCTGGAGCAAATTTGTGACCTCATTGCCAGCTATCAATCTAGTCTTGATTTAGACGGGGTTGCGATTTCGACAGCAGGTGTGGTCGACAGCCAATCAGGGAAAATTGTATATGCAGGTTATACCATTCCTTCTTACAGTGGAACTGATTTTTCCAGCGAGATTCAGAAACGATTTTCCATTCCCGTCACAGTAGAAAATGATGTCAATTGCGCCTTGTTAGGAGAAATGTGGAAAGGTGCAGCCAGAAATAGCCATTCTACTGTTATGATTACGGTTGGGACCGGTATCGGTGGTGGTATTTTCACCAATGAACAAATCTTGTCCGGGCATAATTTCACAGCAGGCGAAATCGGATATTTACCGATTGGGAATGCTGATTGGCAATCCTTAGCGTCTGCGTCAGCACTTGTTCAGATGTATGAGGAAGCAACTGGCTTACACCATCAAACCGGTAAAACTTTTTTTGAGGCGGTGGATAAGGGTGATCCAGTTGCTTTGAGAGTCTTAGAAACATACGTTCATCATCTGGCACAAGGATTGGTCACTCTTTCTTATGTCTTAAATCCGGAGAAAATGATTTTAGGAGGTGGCATCTTTGCTCGCTCAGATGTTTTGCTGCCTCTGTTGCAAAATGAGTTGTATCATGCAGTTCAGGACCAACGATTCTTACCGCGAGAAATTGTAACGGCTACATTAGGAAATGAAGCAGGAAGATTGGGAGCAGTAGCCAAATTTTTAATGGATCAGGGGAAAAACTTGTCTTAAAAAACGGTCGTTTTAGGAGCGATCGATCCCTAATTTCCCGAACAAAACTATGTAAAATATGGTATAATCTAAGGTAATTATACTGTTGTTTAAAGAATGATAGTTGAATAAGGAGGTGTGACGATGTCGAATGCAACACTCGAAATGATGCAAGAGATCGAACAGGCTGCTCAAGGCGTGATCGTAGGCTATGAAGCTCAAGTCGAGCAAGTCCGGACGGATTCGCGCGATCGCCTTGCAACAGTGGCGCAACATTACGATGAGGAAACCAAGCAATTGGTCGCAGAGGCTGAAACCAGCGCCCAAGAAAAACTCGTCGCTTTAGCCAAAGACCTAGACGAAACGGTCGCGGGAAATGACGCCAAGGTGCAGCAAGCGATGACCGACAAGAGAGCCGGTTTAGTCGAAGCCATTGTAGAAAAGGTGGTAGCAAGCTATGGCCATTAGTCAGATGCAAAAACTGTCCCTTATCTTGCCCAAAGATGACTTGGACAGACTACTACTAGCCTTGCAAGCCCAAGCAAACGTTCAGATTTATGATCTGAGTGAAAACGAAGAGTGGCAGGCAGCCTTTGAGGCGTCTACCTTGTCTCAACCCTTGACAGAAGACAATCGTCAAGCCTTGGTAGAGTTGCAAAAACGCCAAGAACAAGTTGAAAAAATGATTCAAACTCTGGAAGCTTACATGCCTGAGAAGAAGGCCATGCAAGCTCTCAAGGAAGAACCTTTAAGTTTGTCTTTTGATGATCTGCAGGCCCACGGGATGATTCGAGACGAGGATCTTCTATTGACCAAGTTGAAACGCCAATTGCGCGTGTTAGACAATGCCCATCAGAAGATTGCGGATGCAAAGGGAGAGATCGAGCGCTTAGAAAAATGGCGACCCTTAGAGGTGACACCAGCTGCCCTTTCCAACTTTCACTATGTGCATGGCTTGATCGGGACCATTCCTAATAGCGATACAGACGCTGTTCGTTCTTCCTTAAAAGCTCATCCTGAGCTGGAACTAGAAGAAGTCTTTACGTCTGAGACAGAACACGGCTATGTCATCCTGTATCGCTCGGGAGACCGTACGGCTGTTCAAGAGCTTCTGGAAGAACATGGGTTCAAAGAATTGGACTATGAAGAAGAGCAACTTCCAGCTGTCTACTTGGATCGCCTAGAAGGGGAAATCAAAGAGCAAGAAGCTGTTGTTGCAGCAACGCTAGCAGAGTTACAAAACTCCCAGAAGGAGTTGGACCAGCTCAAGTACCAGATGGATTACTTGTTGAGCTTGGGAGCTCGTGAGGAGGCCAAATCACTTCTTGCCAGCACGCAAAGCTTGGTAGCCTTGGAGGGTTGGATTGAAACAGCCCAAGTAGCCTCATTACGAGACTTCTTACAACAAGGTTTTGGTTCTCGGGTCCTACTAGAAACGCGCGATGTAACGGAAAAAGATTGGGATGACGTGCCGATCCAGTTGCGAAATAGTGCCTTGGTAGAGCCCTTTGAATTAGTCACAGAGATGTACGCCCTGCCTAAGTATTACGAGAAAGATCCGACACCGATCGTTTCGCTCTTCTACTTTGTTTTCTTTGGTATGATGGTCGCAGATATCGGTTATGGACTCTTGCTAACGCTAGCGACAGGCTTTGCTCTTAAAACCTTCAAACTCAAGCCTGGTACAGCCAAGAACCTTCGTTTCTTCAGTCTCCTCGGAATTTCCGTTGCCCTTTGGGGAGTGGTCTATGGCTCTTTCTTTGGATTTGAGATGCCTTTTGCCCTAATCAGTACGACCAGCAATGCCATGACCATCCTGATCCTCTCAGTGGTTTTTGGTTTTATCACCGTCTTAGTGGGCCTCTTCCTAGGAGGCGTGAAAAATGTCCGCCTCAAAGACTACACCGAAGCATACAATTCAGGCTTTGCCTGGGTTTTGATCCTGCTTGGCTTAATGCTGCTAACAGTGGGCAATATCTTACCTGGGATGGCGCTTCTGGTGCCGATTGGCAAGTGGCTAGCTATTTTGAATGCCATTGGGATCTTGATTGTTTCCATCGTCAGTGCCAAGAAGCTGTCCGGTTTAGCGTCTGGTCTCTTTAACCTTTACAATGTCAGTGGCTATGTCGGAGACTTGGTCAGCTTCACCCGTTTGATGGCCTTGGGCTTGTCTGGAGCTAGTATCGGTTCAGCCTTTAACCTCATTGTCAATCTCTTTCCACCGCTTGGACGGTTTACGGTAGGGCTTCTGCTCTTTATCGTCCTTCATGCCATTAATATGTTCCTGTCCTTCTTGTCAGGGTACGTGCATGGAGCTCGTTTGATCTTTGTGGAGTTCTTCGGTAAGTTCTACGAAGGAGGAGGCAAGCCATTTCGCCCTCTCAAACCTTCTGAACGCTATATTAAAACAAAAAAATAAGTATTATCTTTTAAAAAATAGGAGTATATCATGGAATCTTTAGCATCATATTTTTCAACCCATGGGGGTGCCTTCTTTGCAGCATTTGGTGTCGCGATCGCAGTCGCTCTCAGCGGGATGGGATCTGCCCTTGGGGTTGGTAAAACGGGTCAAGCAGCAGCAGCGCTCTTGAAAGAACAACCCGAAAAATTCGCCCAAGCCTTGATTTTGCAATTGTTGCCAGGTACACAAGGTTTGTATGGTTTTGTTATCGGGATCTTGATCTGGTTGCAAATTAAGCCAGATATGCCACTTGAAACAGGAGTCGCTTACTTCTTTACAGCTCTTCCAGTTGCAATCGTTGGTTATTTCTCAGCAAAACACCAAGGAAATGTTGCGACAGCAGGGATGCAAATCTTGGCAAAACGTCCTGAAGACATGATGAAAGGGGTTATCCTTGCGGCCATGGTTGAAACCTATGCCATCTTGGCCTTCGTTGTGTCCTTCCTATTGACCCTACGCGTCGGCTAAGAACTAGCTTTGATGGATTCGTCTAGAGACGAAAAACACAAGACGCATGCCAATAGGAGAAAAACGACATGGATGAACATACCCAATTAAAGGATTCGATCTTGGCCCAAGCCCACGAAAAGGGGCGAAAACTCGTAGAAGAAGCCAAAGAGAGCATCCTAAAAGAAGAGGCTGTTCAAGAAGAGCGGTTGATCCAAGAAAAACTCAATCAACGCTCGGAACAGCTCAAGCGGATTCAACGTCAATTGCAACGTGAAACCCAACAAATCGAAAATAAAAAACGCCAATCAACCCTTGTCACCAAGCAACGGGTCTTAAAGGATCTCTTTGCAGAGGCTTATGAAGCGATGGCAGCATGGCCCCTTGAAAAGGAAGTGCAATTTGTAGAAGCTGTCTTAGATCACTATCAAGGACAAGCGGTAACTTTGACCTTTGGAGCAGTGAGTGCTGCAAAATTTGGACCAGCTGATCTGGAACACTTGCGTCAGGCTCACCAGGACTTGACGGTCTCAGAAGCGACGATTCCAGCTCAAGCAGGCTTTGTCTTGTCGGTTGGGAAGATTGATGACAACTATCTCTACCGTGATTTGGTGGATTCCATTTGGGAGCAAGAAAGCTACCAGATGGCAGCCAGCATTTTCACTGATGAAGCAAACTAGGAGGATACGATGAGCGAACGGACCTATTCTCAAGTCAATACCGGAATCAGTGTACGTGAGGCCAGTTTTCTCAGTCCCAGTCAGTTTGAGCAGTTGCTTGCAAGTGACTCTAGCGAAAACAGAGAAGTCTTGCTGCAAGGAACCCCCTATGCGTTAGATGGTCAAGAGATCAAGGATCCAGAAGCAATCGAGAGCCGTTTGATGGCTGCCTTGTTGGCAGAATACCAATGGACCTTTGAGGCAACGCCTCAGTCAGATTTGGTCAGCCTTTTTACCTTGAAATATACCTATCATAACCTCAAGGTTTATTTGAAACACAAGGCGACAGAGCGCACGTTGGGACACTTATTGATCCCAATTGGTCCTTATTCTCTCGATGTGCTTGAGCATTTAGTGGCGACCTTTTCTGCAGAACATTGCCCGAATTTTATGGCTGAAGAAGTGGCTGCTACCTGGCAAGAATACCAAGATTATCAAGACCTGCGGGTGCTTGAAATCGGGATGGATCTAGCTTATTTTAAACACCTGAAAATTCTAGGAGAAAGTTTAGATCATCCAATTCTCAAGCAGTTGGTGGACGTGACCATTGACTTTTACAATGCCATTACGGTCAAACGGGCCTTGGATCAGCAAAAACCGCATAGTTTCATGCACCAATTGCTCTCGGATGAAGGAAGCCTCAGTGCCCATCAGGTGATCGACTTATTAGAATCGGGTCAGTGGTTGACCTGGTTTTATCAAGTCAATCCGCTGGACTACGATCTGGCCTTAGAGACTTATGAAGAAAAGATGCGCACCGGTCAATTAAAGACCGTGGAGTTAGAGTATTTAGAAAGTTTGGTGAAATTCAGTCTTCTAGACGCTGGCCGTTTTGAAGTCGATGGACCACTACCCCTTGTTCGTTATCTTTACGGAAAAGAGTTAGAGGTGACCAACCTTCGTTTGGTCCTCTCTGGTTTGGACAATGGTTTTCCGCTAGCAGAAATCAAAGAAAGGATGAGACCGATTTATGGACAAACAGACCTATAAGATCGCCGTTGTAGGCAATCGGGACGCCATCCTTCCTTTTCGTCTGATCGGCTTTCAAACCTATCCGGTCACAGAGCCGCAAGAAGCGATCAATACCTTACGCAAACTCAGCCGGGAAAACTTCGGGATTATCTACCTGACAGAGGATATGGCTCAGGCCATTCCAGAAACAGTGGCTTATTATGACCAGCAACTGACACCGGCTCTGATCCTTATCCCGACCCATAGAGGAACGACAGGGCTAGGGCGGCAACGCATTCGCGATAATGTTGAAAAAGCAGTAGGACAGGATATTTTATGAGAACAAATGAATTTGGCCAAGCCATTGGCGATGCACTGCCCGATTTTACACCGGGACGTCTACCAGCTATTGAGCGGATTGAGGGTCGCTATACCGTGATCGAGCGCCTGTCAAAAGAAAAGCATGGTGCGGATCTTTATCAGGTCTATGGGCCGTCCTCCCCAGCAGATATGTGGACCTTTCTGTTCAAAGGTCCTGCCCGCAATGAAGTGGAGTGGGACCGCTTGTTGGATGAGCTCATGACAGCCCAAGGTCGCTTTTACTATGCGATTGTAGACAAAGATTCTGGCAAGGCTTTAGGGACCTTCTCTCTCATGCGGATCGATCAAGCCAACCGGGTAATCGAAGTCGGAGCAGTGACCTACTCACCAGCGCTCAAGAAGACACGCATGGCAACTGAAGCTCAGTATCTCTTGGCGCGCTATGTGTTTGAGGACTTAGGTTACCGACGCTATGAGTGGAAATGTGATGCCTTAAACCAAGCTTCGCGAAAAGCAGCTGAGCGCTTGGGATTCACCTATGAAGGCTGTTTCCGCCAGGCTGTTGTCTATAAAGGTCGGACTCGTGATACAGACTGGCTGTCCATCATTGACCAAGAATGGCCAGCTATCAAAGAGCGCTTCGAAGCCTGGTTGGATCCAACTAATTTCGATGAAAATGGTCAACAAAAGAAATCGCTAGCCGATATGGCGCAAAAGTAATACAAAGAAACAAAGGATTCCCAGGAGGAATACATGACTCAAGGAAAAATTATCAAAGTTTCCGGTCCCTTGGTGGTCGCATCAGGGATGCAGGAGGCCAATATCCAAGATATTTGCCGGGTCGGCGATCTTGGTTTGATTGGCGAAATTATTGAGATGCGTCGGGATGAGGCGTCTATCCAAGTATATGAAGAAACATCTGGAGTCGGACCAGGAGAACCGGTGGTCACAACTGGAGCTCCCCTTTCTGTCGAGTTGGGACCAGGTTTGATTTCCCAGATGTTTGACGGGATCCAACGCCCCTTGGAACGCTTCCAAGAAGTCACTGCCAGTGACTTCCTCGTTCGCGGGGTGCAAGTTCCAAATCTAGACCGTGACACCAAATGGGCCTTCGAACCAAGTGTGACAGAAGGAACTGAGGTAGTCGCTGGAGACATCGTCGGTACCGTTCAAGAGACCAATATGGTGGAACACCGCATCATGGTACCCTTTGGTGTCAGTGGACGTGTGACCAAGATCGCAGCAGGTTCTTACACAGTGGAAGAACCGGTTTATGAGATCGAACAGGCTGATGGTAGCCTCTTTACTGGTACTTTGATGCAAAAATGGCCAGTTCGTCGAGGCCGTCCCTTTGCACAAAAATTGATCCCAGTAGAGCCTTTGGTCACTGGTCAACGGGTCATTGACACCTTCTTTCCTGTGACAAAAGGTGGAGCTGCAGCTGTACCCGGCCCTTTCGGAGCTGGAAAAACGGTCGTGCAACACCAGGTGGCCAAGTTTGCCAATGTGGACATCGTAATTTACGTTGGTTGTGGAGAACGTGGAAATGAAATGACAGACGTTCTGAATGAGTTTCCAGAATTGATCGATCCAACGACTGGTCAATCCATTATGCAACGGACCGTTCTGATCGCCAACACTTCGAACATGCCAGTAGCAGCGCGGGAAGCATCTATCTACACAGGGATCACCATTGCCGAATACTTCCGTGATATGGGCTATTCCGTTGCCATCATGGCCGATTCGACTTCGCGTTGGGCCGAAGCTCTCCGTGAAATGTCTGGTCGTCTAGAAGAAATGCCCGGAGATGAAGGTTATCCAGCCTATCTTGGTAGCCGGATTGCTGAATATTACGAGCGGGCAGGTCGGGTCAAGACACTTGGAACTACTGCGCGCGAAGGTTCGATTACGGCGATCGGTGCCGTTTCCCCTCCAGGTGGAGATATTTCAGAGCCGGTAACGCAAAATACCTTGCGAATTGTTAAGGTCTTCTGGGGCTTAGATGCTCAATTGGCCCAACGCCGCCACTTCCCAGCTATCAACTGGTTGAGTTCTTATTCCCTTTACCAAGATGAAGTTGGTCGCTATATCGATCTACATGAACAAATCAGCTGGTCTGAAAAAGTGACCCGCGCCATGAACCTGTTGCAAAAAGAGAGTGAATTGCAAGAAATCGTCCGCTTGGTTGGTCTAGATTCCTTGTCTGAAAAAGACCGCTTGACCATGAATGCGGCCAAGATGATCCGTGAAGACTACCTGCAACAAAATGCCTTTGATGAGGTCGATACCTATACCTCTTTCAGCAAGCAGGTGGCCTTGTTGACCAACATTTTAACCTTTGACCAAGAAAGTCAAAAAGCATTAGAATTAGGGGCTTACTTCACAGAAATCATGGAAGGAACCGTGGCTCTTCGAGACCGCATTGCCCGGAGCAAGTTCATCCATGAGGACCAGTTGGCAACCATTCAAGCTTTGAAAGAAGAAATCGTAGAAACCCTACACCAAATCGTCGCAAAAGGAGGAGTAGACAATGAGCGTGATTAAAGAATATCGTACTGTCAGCGAAGTTGTTGGCCCTTTGATGATTGTCGATCAGGTCGAAGGGGTTCACTACAATGAACTGGTAGAAATCAAGCTCCATGATGGAACGACCCGTCAGGGACAAGTCCTCGAAGTCCAAGAAGACAAGGCCATGGTCCAGCTCTTTGAAGGATCTAGCGGGATCAACTTGGAAAAAGCCAAAGTCCGCTTTACCGGACGTCCCTTAGAACTTCCTGTGTCTGAAGACATGGTGGGCCGTATCTTTAACGGGATGGGGAAACCCATCGATGGCGGTCCAGAGATTATCCCAGAGAAGTACTTGGACATTGATGGCCAAGCCATCAATCCTGTTTCGCGGGACTATCCGGATGAATTTATCCAGACAGGGATCTCAGCCATTGACCATTTGAATACCTTGGTTCGGGGCCAAAAACTCCCAGTCTTCTCAGGTTCTGGTCTCCCTCACAAGGAGTTGGCCGCTCAGATTGCTCGTCAAGCGACGGTTCTTAATTCTGAAGAAAACTTCGCCGTGGTCTTTGCGGCCATGGGGATTACCTTCGAAGAAGCCGAGTTCTTTATGAACGACCTTCGGGAAACCGGGGCGATTGACCGCTCTGTCCTCTTTATCAACCTAGCCAATGACCCAGCTATCGAGCGGATTGCGACTCCTCGGATTGCCTTGACCGCGGCAGAATATTTGGCCTATGAAAAAGACATGCACGTCTTGGTCATCATGACGGACATGACCAACTACTGTGAAGCCCTTCGGGAAGTATCTGCTGCCCGCCGGGAGGTTCCAGGACGTCGGGGCTATCCAGGGTATCTGTATACCAACCTATCCACCCTCTACGAACGTGCCGGACGCTTGGTTGGAAAGAAAGGATCTGTGACCCAGATTCCGATCCTCTCCATGCCGGAAGATGACATCACCCACCCAATTCCTGACTTGACAGGTTATATCACCGAAGGTCAGATTATTCTGTCCCGTGATCTCTACAACAGTGGCTACCGTCCACCGATCAATGTCCTTCCATCTCTTTCTCGTTTGAAGGACAAGGGTTCAGGTGAAGGCAAGACGCGGGAAGACCATGCGGCGACTATGAACCAGCTCTTTGCGGCCTATGCCCAAGGAAAACAAGCCAAAGAACTGGCTGTAGTGCTTGGGGAGTCTGCCTTGTCAGATACGGACAAGCTCTATGTTAAATTTACCGACCGCTTTGAGCAAGAATACATCAACCAAGGCTTTACCACCAATCGGACGATTGAGGAAAGTTTGGATCTCGGTTGGGAACTCTTATCCATCCTTCCACGAACAGAGCTTAAACGGATCAAGGATGAGATGATTGACAAGTATCTGCCAAACAAAGAGGATTAGCCTATGGCACGATTAAATGTAAAACCAACTCGGATGGAGCTTAATATTCTCAAAGAGCGCCTCAAGACAGCAACCCGGGGGCACAAGTTGCTCAAGGACAAGCGGGATGAACTCATGCGCCGCTTTATTGAAGCTGTACGTGAGAATAATCGCCTGCGCCAAAAGGTAGAGGCGGCGCTTGTGGACAATATGCAAGATTTCGTGATGGCCAAGTCCTTAGAGAGCGACCTCATGGTGGAAGAAATCTTTGCGGTGCCAACCCGTGAAGTCTCTCTTCATATCGAAGAAGAAAATGTCATGAGTGTGCGCGTGCCCAAGCTCCATGCTCGTATCGATAATCCGTACGGTGATGACGAAGGAGATGTGGTCTATAGCTACCTAGCTTCCAACAGTCAAATGGACAGCACCATTCAAGAAATGGGTGCACTCCTTCCAGATTTGCTCAAATTAGCGGAAATCGAAAAAAGCTGCCAACTCATGGCAGATGAAATCGAGAAAACCCGCCGTCGAGTGAACGGACTGGAGTATGCGACCATCCCAGACCTCAAAGAGACCATCTACTATATCGAAATGAAACTCGAAGAAGCCGAACGCGCCAACCTCGTCAGAATCATGAAGGTGAAGTAAGATACAAAGCCCGTAAAATGCAAAGTGAAAATAGGAAATTCTTGCAGTGAGCGACGCTCACAAGAGAATTTATCTTTTTCACCCAGCATTTAGGGCGTGTTCAATTCATAAGATACAAAGAGTTGTAGGCGTGTTCAGTTGCTTTAAAAAAGACAAGAACCTCATCGAGGAACCGCTCCTGGATGAGGCTTTTTTTGCACCCTGGAACTCTTCTTCCAGCACCTTATTTTTATGTTACTAGTTTGTAACAATGTGACAAGAAAGACGAAATATTACAAGAAAAATACAGTTTTGTTAAATAGCCAAAAAGACCTTTTATTATTTTTAAATTGTGATAAGATAGTATTGTAGTTCATTTGTTCAAGAAAATCTTGAGCAAAAAACAAAGAAAAAAGAGGATAAAAGATGAAATTAAAAGTTAATACGAAAGCCTTGATCGCTTCAACAGTAGCTCTTGCAGTGATTCCATTTACAAAAGCCACTGCAGAAACACTTGAAGATTGGGTAGCTCGCTCAGTAGATGAAATCAAACATGATATCCAACAAAGCGGTGAGAACCAACAAACGTATACCATCAAATATGGTGATACATTGAGTTCGATCGCAGAAGCGCTTGGAATCGATGTTCATGTGTTGGCAAACTTAAACAACATCAGCAACATGGATTTGATCTACCCAGGTACTGTTTTGAAAACAACAGTAAATGATCAAAAAGAAGTAACTTCAGTTGAAATCCAAACTCCTCAAGCAGGTGCAACAGATGCAACCGTTGCAAGTGCTGACTTGACAACAAACCAAGTGACAGTTGATGACCAAACAGTCGCTGTCAACGATTTGTCTAAACCAGTAAACGAAGATAACAAAGCGGTTCCAGTTGCTCCAGCTGCAGAAGAAGCTCCTGCAGAAACACCAGCACAACCAGCTGAAGCTCCAGTTGTTAACGTACCATCAACAGAAACACCAGCACCATCAGCTGTTCCAGAAACACCAAGCTACGGTGCTCCAGCTGCCAATGTTGCACTTCAAAACCCAGAAACAGCTGCTGCCCCTGAAGCTCCAGCAACTCAACCAGAGGCTCCTGCAGAAACACCAGCTCCAGCCGCAGAAGAAGCTCCTGCAGCACAACCAGCAGCAGTAGAAACTCCTGCCACACCTGAAGTGCAACCAGTAGCAGAAACTCCAACAAGCGGAAATACGATTCCAACTGATCCACATCTTCAACCACAAGCACAAGCTTTCCGTCAAGAAATCGCTGCGAAATTCGGTATTACAAATATCGGTGGTTACCGTGAAGGAGATCCAGACGATCATGGTAAAGGACTTGCAGTGGACGTAATGGTCCCAACCAGTTCACAACTTGGAGATCAAGTTGCCCAATATGCTATTGACAATATGGACCGTGCAGGTATCTCATACGTCATCTGGAAACAACAATTCTACATGCCAGTAGACAACATTTATGGACCAGCTAACACTTGGAACCAAATGCCTGACCGTGGTGGAGATACAGCAAACCACTATGACCACGTGCATATCTCATTTAACGGATAATAAAACATTGAACTAGGCCTAGCGCCTAGTTCTTTTTTGTAGGCACAAAAAAGAGGCTGGGACAAAAGTCCTAGCCTCTCAATTGTCTTTGGATTGTCGAGCAAGACGCAGTGGTTGAGTGGGCTCTACTACGCTGATTTCATCAGCTTTTACAGCCCTACTCAACTGTGCGGAGGTGGGACGACGAAATCGAATTCTAACGAATTACCGATTTCTGTCCCACTCTCAGACCATGTTTATAAGATTTTATCGACTTTTTCAACTTGATAGAGGGCGAATGCCATGATGAGGGTTAAGATCAGCAACATAAGGACCGCCGGTGTCCATGAGTGGAAGATTGATTTACTATACCCAAAGAGGATGGGACCAAAGGCTGCAAAGACGTAGCCACCTGTTTGGGCAAGACCGGAAAGTTGAGCTGTTTTTTCAGGTGTGCTGGATTTCATAGAGAAAGCGACCATGAGGTAAGGGAAAAGCGAACTAACGGAACTTCCAATCAGGGCATTTAATACCAACCAGTAGAAGAAGTTGCTGGTCGGGATTAAGAGCATGGCTACCCCCAGAATCCCTGCTCCGACAACAATCGTAAGCATCAAGCGTCGATTGCGATCGGATAAGCGTGTCGTTAAACTTGGGATCGTCAAGGAGAACGGGAGACTGATCAGGGTGAACACGGAAGCCAGTAGTCCAGATTCAACCTTTGAAAGGCCGGCTTGAACAGCCATGGTCGGAAGCCAGGTCATACTTGTGTAGAAAAGCAGTGACTGCAAGCCTCCAAAAATCATGATAGCCCAGACATATTTATTGGTATACCACTTGCTACTAGATTCCGTAGTAGCAGCCTTTTTGAGTCGGTGGTTGTAGCGAAGGTTAGGAATCCAGATGACTAAAGCAAGAGCACACAAGGCTGTCAAGATGTTGACCAAACCTTGCCAAGAAGTGGCTTTGGTGATCGGAACAGCGACAGAAGAGGCGATCGCTGTGGACATCCCCATAGAAGTGATGTACAAAGTGGTCAGAATGCCTAGTTGGCGGGGTCTGTTCGCTTGAATCAGGCTTGGAAGCAGCACATTGAGAAAGGCGATGCCAGCTCCAATCAAGATGGTTCCCAGATAGAGGAATGGGAGGTTGATAATCCGAATGGCAGATCCGATCGTCATTGCGATCAAGACAAGAAAGAAGAGACGCTCAATCCCCAACTTTTTAGCAAATTGAATCGCAAAAGGTGAGAAAATGGCAAAGGTGAGAAGTGGCAAGCTAGTCAATAGTCCCAGAGAGCTCACATCAACCCCCAAACCAGCTGCGATGTCAGACAAGACCGTCGGAAGCGTAGTAAATGGTGTTCGTAAAACAATCCCAAGCATAATGATGCCCGGGATGAATAGCGTAGAATGTGTTTTTTTCATAAATCCTCCTCAGACAAAAATTCTCTTCATTATAACATAGATCGAGCATAAATTGGAGTATTAGTACAAATGAAGGAGAAGGGACGTAGTTCTCACTGTCGTTCGAACAGCGTCAACGTACCTAAGCTCGCTAACGTTCGCTAAAGGAATAAGGAACGTAGTTCTCACTATCGTTCGAACTGCGTCAATGTACCTAAGTTCGTCTACGCCCCTACTAGGTCTGGTTCACAAAAATAGATTAGTAACAATTGCATAACGCAGTGGTTGATTGGTATCTTTGTTCGCTCTTATAGCTCCAAAGAATACCTAATCAACTGTGCGGGGGTGAGACAACGAACAATTTTATAAAATTGTTCTGTCTCACTCCCATAGAAAAAGCCACCGGTTTTGGTGGCTCTTATAGGGAGATTATTATGAAAAAGTTTAGGATTTTCTATCAAACAAAGTTAGGAGGTCTTTATTTGATGGTTTTATTATAAGGCGGTTTGCTTAAAGAAAACTTAAGAAAAGGCGCTGACCGAAAGAATCGGTCTAAAGTCTGAGACGCCGTTACTCACTGAAGAAATCAATGCCAGTTTTGTTGAGTTCATTGACTCGCAACATGAATTTTGTTTTGATTTGAACAAGCGGGCTTCCGAAATTTTCAAGTGCAATCAAACCTTCCAGGGCTTTTAGGACCTGCTTGGCACGGTAAACCCCTTCCTTGTCATTTAAGCCAAGGAGGGCATAGACCTGCATAAATTCTAACTGCATGGAAATACTGGTATTTAAAATCGGTTTGCGCTTGCGAAGCTGGTTAATCGATTGAAGAAAATTTAGAGCTTCTAAGTAGAGTTCTTTTTTAATAAGATAGTTGGCTAGATTTAAAAGTAAAGAGGCCAATGCATTGGCAGAGTAGGCAGAATAACTGCTTTCAAAAAGTTCCAAGGATTCCTTTCGAATCTTAGCGACGACTTCATAGGGCAAGACAGATAAAAGGGCAATGGTGAAGTCTTGCTCAATTTCATTTTGATAGGCAAACGGCACTTCTTGAGCGATTCGTTGAATCGAGACAGGTGCGTCCTCCAGGTGGATTTCTTTTCCCATCGCGTTATTGACATTGATTTCAAGCGAGCGCAAATAGAGTTGCCAGAGCTCTTTGTTCTCCTCGGCAACAGGAGATTTTTCGTGCTTTAAGCGCTCAATAATGGACAGAAAATCCATGTTTTCTTGATTGATGTGTTTCATCAAAATGGGGCTGAAATTTTGAATAGTTAAGCCAGGATAATGGGACAAAAAGGTATCCCAATCCACCCCCATAGACAGCAAGAGGCGCGAGAAGGTCTCGATGGTTACTCCTTTTTGAGAACGCTCAAATTGGCTGAGGAACTGAGGGGAGACAATGTCTGCAGCGACTTCTTTTAGAGAAAGACCGCGTGCTTCACGAATTTTACGAAATGTTGGACCAAATGGCGAAGATAAGGACATAGGGACTTCCTTTCAATTATCATACCATTAGTATACCTCAAAAAAGACTGGAATTAAACTCAGAGTTTAATTTTTGATAAAAAAACTAGAAATTCTTCGATTTTTGAGAAAAATGAAACTATAGTTTACATGGCCCTTTTTTAGGGAGGGATTTTTGATAAAATAAGGTCAATTCTAGAAGATAAGTTTATAACAAAAGGAGATTTACAATGACGACACAAGAAATTTTACAGCTATTAGATGAAAAGCGCGTGCTAACAGCCCCTGCAGCAGTTGCTTGGGATGAAGTTCAGCGGCAACAAAATCGTTTAAATAAAGCAGCGAAGAGACTCAATGGGCCAATCACGGTCACACTGGCCCTCAATCTTCTTTTTGCCTTTACGATTTTTCTCATAGAACAAAGTCACCTCATGCACGGTTTTCTATTGATGCTCGGGTTGATGGGCGGGCTGATTGCTTTCAAATACTTTGTATTTGTAGCTCCAGCCAAGCAGGCTCTTGCCAATGCCCAGGCCCTTTACAACCAGGAAATCAGCCAACCAGCCTACCAACAAGGGATGCAAGGTTTCCCACAAAAATTTTACAATTACCATGACCTCTTCCGACTATATAACTTAATTGCAGAAGGACGTGCCTCTACCTTGCCAGAAGCCTACAATCTGCTTGAAATGCAACAATTCCATGAAACGCAAGTCAATCTGCAAGAAGAAGCCAATGCCCTACAAGCCGATATCGCACGTAGCTCAAGGGTCAGCGCCGTTGCTAATGTAGTTACTGCTTACAATACCTATCGCATCCACAAAGATATGTAATGTCAAAAAGATAAAAGATGAAGAGCCCCTACAGAAATCCTGATCGATGATCCAGGTTTTTGTAGAGGCTCTTTTCAAGTCAGGCTAAAAATATTTTCGGAAAAGGACAGTAGTTCTCACTGTCGTTCGAACTGCGTCAACGTACCTAAGCTCACTACCGTTCACTAAGGGAATAAGGAACGTAGTTTTCGCTTCACTCAAACTGCATCAACGTACCTAAACTCGCTGATGCTCGTAAAGGTACGTAGAGAAAAAGCCACCGGTTTTGGTGACTCTTATAGGGAGATTATTATGAAAAAGTTTAGGATTTTCTATCAAACAAAGTTAGGAGGTCTTCATTTGATGGTTTTATTATAAGGCTGATTTCTTAAAGAAAACTTAAGAAAAGACGCTGTTTATAAGAATCGGTCTTAGGTCTGATATTTTTTTACAACAGAAGCTATTTAGATTTTTTTCTAAATAGAGTTGACAAACCCATCCGAAAGTACTAGAATCTATTTAGAAAGATTTCTAAATAGATTAGAGGAGATAGAGAATGAATTTTGCACAAACATTTAAAGCTTTATCGAATCCGATAAGAAGAAGTATCTTAGAACTGCTAAAGGCGGGGAAATTATCTGCTGGAGATATCGCTGGCCACTTTGATGTAGCAGGAGCGACCATTTCCCATCATTTAAGCCTCCTCAAGCAGGCAGATTTAATTCGAGAGGAAAAAGAGAAGAATTTTATCTACTATGAACTCAATACTTCTGTCTTGGAGGATTTAATGGTCTGGCTCGTTGATTTGAAAGGAGACTCTACTGATGAAAACGAATAAAAAACTATTGCTATTAACTTCTATGGTGATCCTTTTCCCCATGCTTTGGGGGTTGATAATTTGGCCACAATTGCCTAACCAAATCCCGATTCATTTCAATTTTGCCGGCCAGGCCAATAACTTCCAATCGAAACCCCTGGTTGTGTTTGGTCTTCCTATTTTCGATCTCATGGTGCATCTGTTTATGATCTTTATGATCGGTCGCGATTCTAAGAATAGCGCTATGAATGAAAAAATGATCAGAGCGATTTACTGGTTGACCCCAATCGTTTCCTTAAGTACCTCCTATCTCATCTATAGTAAGGCGCTAGGATCTACTACCAATCCATCAGTTTTTGTTTCGGTTCTGCTGGGTCTCATCTTTGTAATCATGGGCAATTACATGCCTAAGCTAAAAGTGAATCACACGGTTGGAATCCGTCTGCCTTGGACCTTACAGAGTGAAGATAACTGGCACAAAACCCATCGCTTGGCAGGGAAGTTGTGGGTCCTCGGAGGTTTGATCCTCCTACTTGAAGCAGGCCTTCAATTCGCGCTTTCTTATGTACTGGTGCTGGTCATCCTCGCCATTGTGTTTATCCCTATGATGTACTCTTATCAATTAAGCCGGAAAAATCGTTAGTATAAAAAACAACCAGAGAAGAAGCAGTCGTGAACGGTTTCTTTTCCGGTTGTTTTTGTGCTTGTATAGAATTTATGGTTATATTAAATACGCAATTTATCAAGGAAATAAAAGATGTGATATTCTTTAAAATATAGTTCATACATTATATTTTAGCTATATTAAAGTTTTATTTTGTTAAGATCAAAATTTTAATAAAAAATAAACCTACTTGAATTGTTCTGACAAACTTGAAAGCTTATTTGATTAAAACTCCATAACTCTACTAGGGTGTTTACACAAAATTATTGACAGTATCAAATAAAATCAGATAGATTGAACTAAATGATTACCCAGAAGTAACTTTCATAATTCTTTTCACACTATCATCTTTGTCAACTAGAAGGCAATCTGGAAAAGTCATCTGCTTCCATTTTTTATAATCAAAATTTGGATCAAAATGATTGATTAAGATTCCTAGCAAATTTCCATGAGAACTCAGTAAAATGGTTTTATCTGAATACCTTTCTTCTAAATCCTGCAATAAATCTAAGATTCTCATTAATGCTTCTTGATTAGATTCACCTCCAATAAGTGATTTATCTGGATTTTGCCATAAATATTGAATCGTTTCTTCAAACTCAGAATCTTCAATAAATCTTGAAGATAATTTTCTTTCACGCAAACGATCATCAAGCACTATCTTATCAAATTGTACAGGAGAACTATTTACTGTCTCAAAAGCTCGCTTATAAGGACTAGAAAAATAGTAATCAATATTAAAAGAATTCAAAAACTCCAATTGCTTTAGAGATACAAATCCTTCTTCCGATAAAGTTCTATTAAAATCATCACTCGAAAATCTCGAATGAGCATGTCTAAGTAAAATATAAGAATTGTTCATGAATTATAATTACGCTGAAAATACATATAAGGAGGAAAGTTGTTTTATAAGCTCATATTATCTTACTTAACTATTAATTGTCAAGTAGATTCATTCATTTTACTCACCCCCCCCACCCAATGGGCAGGTTTTATCTGTTTTATTCAGCTAAATTAAGCTCTCAAAAAAGCTGATGAAATATAAATTCATCAGCTTTTTTGAGAGCTTAATTTGACTATTAGCTTATGTTGATAGTTAGATTTTTATTCAGAGCAAGTGCAATTTTGCTCATTGTTTCAATGCTTGTGTTATTTCCACGTTCAATGCGAGCAATGGTAGACTGTGGGACATGAGATAGGGAAGCTAGCTCTCTTTGGGTGAGACCTGCTGTTTGTCGTGCGTCATAAACTGCAATAGCACTTTCCAAAATAGCTTTTTCAGTTAAAAACCCTTCTTTAAATTTATTGTCTGCTAGTTCGTTTTCTAAAAAATCATCAAATTTAATTGTGGTCATGGTTGTTGTCCTCAAATTCTTTCTTTAAATCCTTAGCGTGTTTTATCTCACTCTGGGGTGTTTTTTGTGTTTTTTTGGTAAAGCCATGGGTGATGATATAGCGTTCATTGATAACATGAAAATAAAGTGCCCTTTGAATGTTAGAAGCAACCTTTGAGCGGATTTCAAAGATGTCGTCATCTAGCTTTTTCACCCATTCCATACGTTGAGCAACTAAAAGACCATGCTCTTGTATAGTGGCGATAGTTGCCAGTAATTTTTGTTTGTCTTTAATTGGTATAGTTTGTAAAAATTCTAGGAACTCGGTGTGTCCATTTAACCGAGTATAAAACTCAAATTTTGGCTTTTTCATTGTACCTCCATGATAGCATATATTGTTCTTTTCTTCAAGAATAATGGTGTGAACTTTATCCAAATGCTATGCTACAATCATATAGTCATTATGTATTTTTTATTCTTAATCTTAGTTTTGGTTGTGAAAATAGTAGTAAATTTATTCCATCTATTGACGGTTGAGATAAACTCTAAGTGACATATATGTATGCCAAAGGAACATTTTGGGTATTTCTTGTAATTTTAGATGAATTTCTATATTAGGATAGTGTTGTATCATGTTGTTAAAAAATTGAAAAGATAAATATCATAGATTCGATTTGGTATAATAGTAATTGAAATTGATGTGCAGTAATTTTTGTTTAACTTGAGAATTGTTTTATAAGTTAGAATGGGATCATAATGTCGAAAATCACATTTCATGATAAAAACATGATAAAAAAATTTTTTAATGAGGGTGGATATGTTCTAGATTTTTCAAATCGTACTTTTGATAAATTTACTTATCACTCCATTGGTGTAAAAATTCAGGAAAAGTACGGTTTGTCAAAAGGAAAGTCATTTGAAGCATATATAGATGAAGCTCTTGATAACGATATTATTAAGTTGGTAAGGGATTTACTAACTTATTATGATGACCTTCCAGATAGTAGTTCTGAAAAGACTGATATTAAGAATAAACAAGCAGAGAAGTTAAAAGAAATGCTAAATTCCTATGCCCATATGGGGAAAGAAATAATAAAAACTGACGAGTCCTTTCTCACTAAAGGTGGCTTTGCTGAAATTTATTTACAAAAACATTCTCAACGGATTGTGAAAAAGTTGAAAAATGAATATAAACAGAACTCTGCTCTAAAAAGTCGCTTTAAAAGAGAGTTTGAAATTATGCAGTCTCTATCGCAAGTAAATGGGATTATTAAAGTTTATGAATTCGATGAGTCAGAGTTTAGCTATACGATGGAGAAAGCTGATTTTACTTTAAATGATTATATTGTAAATAATGAATTAAAATTAAACCAAATATTTAATCTGTTGTTTCAAATATTGACAATAATGGCTGATGTTCATTCTCGAGGTATCTATCATAGAGATTTGAGTCCAAGCAATATTTTTCTATGTGATGGGCTTATAAAGATATCTGATTTTGGATTGGCTAAAGATTCTACTGTCAATCATTCTCATTTGACTATGAACACAAATAATTATGGGCAGTTTTATTATTGTGCGCCAGAACAGATAACTGGTCTAAAAAATGCAACTAAAATGAGTGATGTCTATTCATTAGGAAAGGTGGTTAATTTTTGTTTAACTGGAAACCCAACTAACGAAAAACATGTTCTACGAACTTTTGTTCAAAAAGCCACCTCTTATCAACCAGAATTAAGGTTTAGAGATGCAGGGGAAATGCTTGAACAACTAAGTTATCACCTGCGAATTTTTCATCAAAAGGATTCAAAGCAGAAAATATTAAAAAAAATTCAACAGAGAGAATATGATGAAACAATAACGATATATCTTAATAATATTTCGAATGTGGATTTGTGCCGGGAACTTATTGACATAGGAGAGAATTACAAATTGGCTTGCATTAAATTTATGAAAATAAGCCCAGAAAATGCACTATTCTTGATTCAAAAACTTTTTCCATCATTAAAAGAAGTTGCAACCTCTTTTTCTTCAAATGATATTTTTGCATCTCTTGCATTTGATGTATTAAAAGATGAACATTTTGATTACTTGAGTAAAGAAATGGCTGCAAGGATGTTATATTATGTAGCTCGGGAAGTAAATCGTTTCTATGCCCAGAGGCTTATAGAGGACTTGAAACATAGTTCTATCGAACCAATGTTAGAAAATATTTTAGATGGTGAGTAATTATGTAGATTTGGCTTAAGTTGGGAATAAGATCTTGAAAAGGAATAATGTTTAGTGTACAAAGTGTTGATTTTGCTTTTGTATGTAATAACTCCTTTGATGACTTTGAGGTTATACCATATGATGAACCGATAACATATACTCGAAGTGGAGAAGCATTCAAAAATTATTCTAATGGAGAGCGTAAATACATAAATGCGATTATAAGAACTTTATATAGGATTTTAACTCCTGGTAAACCATTTAAAGGTTTAATAAAGTCAAGAAAATCCCCTCTAAATTTTGAAAGAATAATTCATGTCTTATCAGAAACCGATGTAAAAGAGTTAAAGATAATTTGGGAATGATATCTCCAGATGGTGTGGACTTTTGGTAAAATTCTAGCTCAATTAGTGTATTTTAAGGTTAAAATTCACACCATTCAGATGAAATTAGTTGAAATTGAATGAAGTAACGCTTTCAGAAAAGTCTAAAAGCACTTGATATTAAAGGCTTTTGAGATTTATTTAAACAAAAGTTGTTCAAACCAGGTCATACGATTTGTAAGAAAAAGAACACATAACAAAAAGAGGAGCTTCACAATAAAGTTCCTCTTCTTTTAAATATCCGAATCATTACTCTTATTTCAAAAAAGGTAGTGAAAAAGGTAGTGATTCGGTTGATTTATATTGCAATGTAGTGAAATTTAGAATTTCAAGAATCGCTTAAAATCAAGGTTTCTAACATCTATTGACGTGTAGTGAACCCCTATTTCACCTCTGTAAACACAACGTGTTTGCGAAGTTTTGGTGAGTATTTCTTCAATTGAAGACGGTCTGGAGTGTTACGTTTGTTTTTAGAAGTAAGGTACAAGCGTTCACCAGATTCTTTGTGTTCAAGTGTAATATTTACGCGCATGGTATCTCCCTTCTATTATTCAGCTGATGCAGCTTTAGCGATCTTACGTCCTTTGTAGTATCCTTTAAGTGATACACGGTGTGAACGTGAGTAATCTCCAGTTGCTTCGTCAAAGTTTACAGATGGAGCTGTTACTTTGTAGTGCGTACGACGTTTGTTTTTCTTCGCTTTTGATGTGCGACGTGCAGGTACTGCCATTTCGTTTTTCTCCTTTTAAGATATAAATTCAATTAGGTTTGATTTTCATCAACTTTAACAGTATAACAAAACTTTTTTGTAAAGTAAAGTTACTTGACAAAAAAATTGAAATTTTTGAAAGAAACTTTTCTGTCGTCTGCTTCTCCAAAGTTCTTGCCTATCTTTGTGGCCTCTTTTATGCTATAATGGTAAAAAATATAACGAGAGGAATGACATGACAGAATTAGACAAACGCCATCGTAGTAGTGTCTACGATAGCATGGTAAAATCTCCCAACCGTGCCATGCTTCGCGCGACGGGAATGACCGATGAAAGCTTTGAGAAACCGATCGTAGGGGTAATCTCTACTTGGGCTGAAAACACACCTTGTAACATACACTTGCATGATTTTGGAAAATTGGCTAAAGAAGGTGTGAAGGATGCAGGAGCTTGGCCGGTCCAATTCGGAACCATTACGGTTGCGGACGGGATTGCTATGGGGACGCCTGGGATGCGCTTCTCCCTAACATCTCGCGATATCATTGCGGATTCTATCGAAGCAGCTATGGGTGGTCACAACGTTGATGCTTTTGTAGCCATCGGGGGCTGTGATAAGAACATGCCTGGTTCGATGATTGCCATCGCCAATATGGATATCCCAGCGATCTTTGCTTATGGTGGGACTATTGCTCCAGGGAATCTCGATGGAAAAGATATCGACTTGGTTTCTGTTTTCGAAGGAATTGGGAAGTGGAATCACGGCGATATGACCGCTGAAGAAGTGAAGCAACTGGAATGTAACGCCTGCCCTGGCCCTGGTGGCTGTGGTGGGATGTATACGGCCAACACCATGGCGACAGCGATTGAGGTCCTTGGGATGAGTCTTCCTGGTTCCTCTTCTCACCCTGCTGAATCAGCTGACAAAAAGGCCGATATCGAAGAAGCAGGTCGTGCTGTTGTCAAGATGCTGGAAATGGGACTGAAGCCATCTGATATCTTGACCCGTGAAGCTTTTGAAGATGCGATTACAGTGACCATGGCGCTTGGTGGTTCTACCAATGCGACCCTTCACTTGCTTGCGATCGCTCATGCGGCCAATGTAGACTTGACCCTTGAAGACTTCAACGATTTCCAAGAGCGTGTGCCTCACTTGGCGGACTTGAAACCTTCAGGGAAATATGTCTTCCAAGACCTTTATAATGTTGGTGGTGTGCCAGCCGTCATGAAATACCTTCTTAAGAATGGTTTCCTTCATGGGGATCGTATCACTTGTACTGGTAAGACTGTTGCTGAGAACTTGGAAGCCTTCGCTGATTTGACACCAGGTCAAAAAGTTATCATGCCACTTGAAAATCCAAAACGTGCGGATGGTCCATTGATCATCTTGAAAGGGAACTTGGCTCCAGAAGGGGCGGTTGCCAAAGTATCAGGTGTCAAGGTCCGTAACATCACGGGCCCTGCTAAGGTCTTTGACTCAGAAGAAGCTGCCATTGAAGCCGTTCTTTCGGATGAAATTGTGGATGGCGACGTTGTCGTTGTCCGTTTCGTAGGTCCTAAGGGTGGTCCTGGTATGCCGGAAATGCTGTCCTTGTCATCTATGATCGTTGGGAAAGGCCAAGGGGACAAGGTGGCCCTCTTGACAGACGGTCGCTTCTCAGGTGGGACTTATGGTCTCGTTGTTGGTCACATTGCGCCTGAAGCTCAGGTCGGTGGACCAATCGCCTACCTCCACACAGGGGACATGGTAACAGTTGACCAAGATACCAAAGAAATCACCATGCATGTTTCAGACGAAGAGTTAGCAAAACGCAAGGCAGAAACAACCTTGCCACCACTCTATAGCCGTGGGGTTCTGGGTAAATATGCCCATATCGTTTCCTCAGCCTCACGCGGTGCCGTGACAGACTTCTGGAACATGGAACAGTCTGGTAAACAGTAATTGCAAGGACGACTTTGTCCAAAGAGAGAGTGGGACAGAAATCGGTCATTCGTTAGAATTCGATTTCGTCGTCCCACCTCCGCACAACTTCAACAGTCTGGGAGACTGTTGAAGGTTGCAGATAAAGGAAACATAGTTTCTGTCAACATAGGGCATCTTTGAAGCTTAAAAAGCGAACAAAGACTTAGGATACTTGCTTCGCAAGTTCTATCCGTCACCTCAAAGCAGTGCTTTGAGCACTCAACAACTGCGTCTTGCTCGACAATCCAAAATCAATTGAGAGGCTAGGACTTTTGTCCCAGCCTCTTTTTTGGTTCAGAGTAGCGATTTTTAAACCCATCGTTATTACTGCTGAAACGTATGAATATTACTTTTTGAGGGTTTTGAGTGTATCATCTGTCATTTTTCTTGTAAATTCGTCTATAATTTGCTATAATTGTGACTAATCAAATCAATCCTTTAATACTGTCCAGAGAGGCAGGCAAGGTGTTATGGAAATGAAGTGCCTGGGAAGACCAGCCTATATTTTGTGTATCTCCTTGTTGTAGGGGAT
Organism: Streptococcus sp. IMAU 99161; assembly: GCF_014435245.1. Classification (NCBI taxonomy): domain Bacteria; kingdom Bacillati; phylum Bacillota; class Bacilli; order Lactobacillales; family Streptococcaceae; genus Streptococcus; species Streptococcus sp. IMAU 99161. Next base: position 89,311 of record NZ_JAAPAW010000008.1, read on the forward strand.
TTTTTTGTATATAGAAAGGTGCTTTTTATGAAAAAGAAAGAAATCGTCGACGACGTAACCATGAAGCGCGCCATCACACGAATCACCTATGAGATGATCGAGCGGAACAAAAACCTCGATCAGATTGTCCTAGCGGGTATCAAGACACGTGGGGTTTACATTGCTAGACGCATCCAAGAACGCTTGAAGCAGTTGGAAAATCTAGATGTTCCCTTGATTGAATTGGATACCAAGGCTTTCCGCGACGATATCAAGTCGGAGTTGGATACTTCGGTGGTCCCTGTAAGTGTGGATCGTGCAGAGGTGATCTTGGTGGATGATGTGTTGTATACTGGCCGCACGATTCGGGCAGCGATTGATAATATTGTCAGTCGAGGGCGTCCAGCCCGTGTGAGTCTGGCTGTATTGGTTGACCGAGGGCATCGCGAGTTGCCTATCCGTGCAGATTATGTTGGAAAGAACATTCCAACAAGTGAGTCAGAAGAAATTGAAGTGTTGGTGTCTGAAATTGATGGTGTAGATAGCATCAATATCATTGCGCCAAATTGAAGTAAAAATGGCCTAAGAGCTGTGCAAAAAAGATAAAGACTCTTAGGAGCAACTGCTCCGTCATCGTATTTCCTATTTTTGCTTTAGGCTTTAAACGGGCTTTGTATCTTGTTAATTGAACACGGGCTAAGAGCTGTGTAAAATAGATAAATCTTCCTAGAAGCTAAAGCTTCATCGTCAGATTTCCTAATTTTACTTTGCTCTTTATACGCCCTTTGTATCTTATTATTAGGGAGTTTTTTATCATGAATAACGTTAAATATGATGTTTCTGATATGCCAAAACCTGGTTTATTGGTTGGTTTATCTTTCCAGCATTTGTTTGCCATGTTTGGTGCGACGGTGCTGGTGCCGATTTTGGTTGGGATTGATCCTGCCATTGCTTTGTTCTCATCTGGTTTGGGGACTTTGGCTCACTTGACAGTGACCAAGTATAAGATTCCTGCCTACATGGGATCTAGTTTTGCTTATATTGCAGCGATGCAAATGCTGATGAAGTCAGATGGAATCGCAGCAGTTGCGCAAGGTGCCATGGCGGGTGGTTTGGTCTACTTGTTTGTGGCTCTGATTGTTAAGTATGCGGGGAAAGACTGGATTAATAAGGTCCTTCCACCAATCGTGGTTGGTCCCATTATTATGGTAATTGGTTTGAATCTTGCGGCGAATGCAGTCACTGATGCGACAACCTTAAATAAAAGCTATAGTGGCTATGCTCTATTGATTTCGATGGTGACCCTCTTTGCGGTTATCCTATTTAACATGTATGGCAAGAAGATTGTCGGTGTCGTCCCAATTTTACTTGGATTAATTGTGGGCTATATTTTCTCAGTGGCTCTTGGTTTGGTGACAGGACATAGTTTTGTCAATTTCTCAGAGGTTCGTGCGGCGCATTGGATTCAAGTTCCAAACTTTGACATTCCATTTGTGGATTATAGCTTTAAGCTCTATCCAAGTGCGATTTTGACCATGGCTCCGATTGCCTTTGTGACCATGACGGAACATTTTGGTCACCTAATGGTTTTAAATAGTTTGACGGAGCGTGATTACTTCAAGGATCCAGGGCTTGACCATACGCTTACTGGTGATGGTTTGGCACAGATTATTGCCGGATTCTTTGGAGCCCCTCCAGTAACCTCTTATGGGGAAAACATTGGGGTTATGGCCCTTAGTAAGGTCTACTCAGTTTACGTTATTTCAGGCGCAGCAGTGATTGCGGTTGTCATGAGTTTTATTGGAAAACTTTCAGCACTCTTGCACTCTATTCCAACTCCTGTATTGGGAGGGTTGTCTATTGCCCTCTTTGGGGTTATCGCTGCTAGCGGTTTGAAAATTTTAGTTGAACATCAGATTGATTTTGATAATAAAAAGAATCTCTTGATTGCAAGTGTTATCTTGGTATCAGGGATCGGTGGTTTGATGATTGACCTTGCTGGCCTTCAAATCACGGGTGTGGCAACATCAACGATTCTAGGAATCGTGTTGTACCAAATCCTTCCTGAACCTCATGTAGAAGAAAAGTAATTCCTCAAAAAGGAGGGAACCTCTAGTTGGGGAAACAGTAAAGTGTTTCTACGGAAACTAGAGCAATCAGTTGAGATCGTAATTTGTAAACAGCGTTAACGGATTCCAGAGAGAATCAGACGAAAGGAAGAATAAAATGGCAAAACGTTTACTGATTTTAGAAGACGGCACAATTTTTGAAGGTCAGGCCTTTGGTGCGGACGTAGAGGTGACAGGTGAAATCGTCTTTAATACGGGTATGACAGGTTATCAAGAATCGATCACCGACCAGTCTTATAATGGACAGATTTTGACTTTCACCTATCCCTTAGTAGGGAATTATGGAGTGAATCGTGATGATTACGAATCCATCACTCCAACGACCAAGGGTGTGGTGGTGTCAGAAGCTAGCCGTCGTGCTAGTAACTGGCGAAACCAAATGACTTTGAACGAGTTTTTAAAGGCGAAGGATATTCCTGGAATTTCAGGAATTGATACCCGTGCTTTGACAAAGATTATCCGTCAACACGGAACGATGAAGGCAACGATTGCAAGCCCAAGTCATTCAGTAAAAGACTTGCAAGATCAGTTGCAGGCAGCTATGTTGCCAACCAATAACATTGAGCAAGTCTCTACGAAAACAGCCTATCCAGCACCAGGTGTTGGGAAAAATATTGTGTTGGTAGACTTTGGCCTCAAACACTCGATCTTACGTGAATTTTCAAAACGTGACTGCAATGTGACCGTTGTGCCTCATGATATTACGGCTGAAGAAATTCTCCATCTGGATCCAGATGGTGTGATGTTGTCAAATGGTCCTGGGAACCCTGAAGATGTTCCGTATGCACTGGATATGATTCGGGGCATTCAAGGGAAGATTCCAATTTTTGGGATTTGCATGGGACATCAGTTGTTTAGTTTGGCAAATGGCGCAACAGCTTACAAGATGAAGTTTGGGCACCGTGGCTTTAACCACGCAGTTCGTGAAATTGCGACGGGGCGTGTTGATTTTACCAGCCAAAACCATGGCTATGCGATTGATCGCGAAAGCCTTCCAGATTGCTTGATGATCACGCATGAAGAAATCAATGACCGATCTGTTGAAGGAGTTCGTCACCGTGACTTTCCTGCCTTCTCCGTGCAATTCCACCCAGATGCAGCACCTGGTCCACATGATGCGAGCTACCTCTTTGATGAATTCTTGGAATTAATTGATGCCTTCCAAGCAGAAAAAGAATAATCTGAAGAGGAATATCTATTGAATGGAAAACGGAAGGAAAGCTCCGTAGGTTGAGCTACCGTTTTCTGGTCGTCCTTTGTGTCTTATTTAATGTCGCCCTGTGAGGCGACGAATAGAAAGGAGAAGATACAATGTTCGCGAAAGTGAACACGCCCTAAGGACGGTGTGAAAAAGATAAACGTCGTCTTGACGCTGATAGCGTCGTCGTCACGTTTCCTATTTTCACTGAGTCCTTAACGGGCTTTGTATCATACATTATGCCTAAACGTTCTGATATTAAAAAAATTATGGTGATTGGGTCTGGTCCGATTATTATTGGTCAGGCTGCTGAGTTTGATTATGCGGGTACGCAAGCCTGCTTGGCCTTGAAAGAGGAAGGCTACAGTGTGGTTCTTGTCAACTCCAACCCTGCGACCATCATGACTGATAAAGAAATCGCAGACAAGGTTTATATTGAACCTATCACACTTGAGTTTGTGACACGTATTCTTCGTAAGGAACGTCCTGATGCCCTCTTGCCAACACTTGGTGGTCAAACGGGTCTCAACATGGCTATGGAGCTGTCTAAAGCAGGGATTCTTGAACAGCTTGGTGTTGAATTGTTGGGGACAAGATTGTCTGCCATTGACCAAGCCGAAGACCGTGACCTCTTTAAGCAATTGATGGAAGACTTGCATCAGCCGATTCCAGAATCTGAAATCGTGAATACGGTGGAAGAAGCAGTGGCTTTTGCTTCAAAAATCGGGTATCCAGTCATTGTCCGTCCTGCCTTCACTCTTGGTGGTACTGGTGGTGGTATGTGTGCCAATGAAGAAGAACTTCGTGAAATCGCTGAAAATGGTTTGAAATTGTCACCCGTAACACAATGTTTGATTGAGCGCTCGATCGCTGGTTTCAAAGAGATCGAATACGAAGTAATGCGTGATGCGGCTGACAACGCTCTTGTCGTTTGTAACATGGAAAACTTCGACCCAGTTGGGATCCACACAGGGGACTCGATCGTCTTTGCCCCAACGCAAACCTTGTCAGATATTGAAAACCAAATGTTGCGTGATGCCAGCTTGAAGATTATCCGTGCCCTTAAGATTGAGGGTGGTTGTAACGTACAGTTGGCGCTGGACCCTAATAGTTTTAACTACTATGTAATCGAAGTCAATCCGCGTGTGTCTCGTTCATCAGCCTTGGCCTCAAAAGCAACAGGTTACCCAATCGCTAAGTTAGCGGCTAAAATCGCTGTCGGTTTGACACTGGATGAGATGATTAACCCCGTCACTGGTACAACTTACGCTATGTTCGAACCAGCTCTTGACTACGTGGTTGCTAAGATTCCACGTTTCCCATTTGATAAGTTTGAACACGGGGAACGTCGTCTTGGTACTCAGATGAAAGCGACTGGTGAAGTGATGGCCATTGGTCGGAACATTGAAGAGTCTCTTCTGAAAGCTTGTCGTTCGCTTGAAATCGGTGTTCACCACAATGAAATGCCTGAGCTAGCTGAAGTGACAGATGATGCTTTGGTGGAAAAAATTGTCAAAGCGCAAGACGACCGTCTCTTCTACCTTTCGGAAGCTATCCGTCGTGGCTATACAATCGAAGAATTGGCAGAGTTGACCAAGATTGATCTCTTCTTCCTTGACAAATTGCTCCATATCTTTGAATTGGAACAAGAATTGGCTACTCACGTAGGAGACGTCGCTGTTTTGAAAGAAGCCAAACGCAATGGTTTCTCTGACCGTAAGATTGCGGAACTTTGGAACCAAACAGCTGACCAAGTCCGTGCCACTCGGTTGGAAAATCATATCGTTCCTGTTTACAAGATGGTCGATACTTGTGCAGCCGAGTTTGAATCATCCACACCTTATTTCTACTCAACCTATGAGTGGGAAAATGAATCCATCAAGTCTGATAAGAAATCAGTTATCGTTCTTGGTTCAGGTCCAATCCGTATCGGACAAGGGGTTGAGTTTGACTATGCGACCGTTCACTCTGTCAAAGCGATCCAAGCTGCAGGTTACGAAGCCATCATCATGAACTCAAACCCTGAAACGGTTTCAACGGACTTCTCTGTGTCTGATAAACTCTACTTTGAACCATTGACCTTTGAAGACGTAATGAACGTCATCGAATTGGAACAACCTAAGGGTGTCGTGGTGCAGTTTGGTGGTCAAACAGCTATCAATTTGGCGGAGCCCTTGTCTAAAGCAGGTGTGAAAATCTTGGGTACTCAGGTTGCTGACCTGGACCGTGCCGAAGACCGTGACCTCTTTGAACAAGCCCTGAAAGATCTCAACATCCCACAACCACCAGGTCAAACAGCGACAAATGAAGAAGAAGCGGTTGAAGCAGCTCGTAAGATTGGCTTCCCAGTTCTTGTTCGTCCATCATACGTTTTAGGTGGACGGGCCATGGAAATTGTGGAAAATGAAGACGACCTTCGCTCCTACATGCGTACAGCCGTTAAGGCAAGTCCTGATCATCCCGTCCTTGTAGATAGTTATATCATTGGACGTGAGTGTGAAGTAGATGCCATTTCTGATGGTAAGGATGTCTTGATTCCTGGTATTATGGAACACATCGAACGTGCAGGGGTTCACTCAGGGGACTCAATGGCGGTTTACCCACCACAAACCCTTTCTAAGAAAATTCAAGAAACGATCGCGGATTATACCAAACGCTTGGCCATCGGTCTGAACTGTATTGGTATGATGAATATTCAGTTCGTGATCAAGGGAGAAACGGTTTATGTGATTGAGGTGAACCCACGTGCCAGCCGTACCGTGCCATTCTTGTCTAAGGTAACGGATATTCCTATGGCTCAGGTGGCTACAAACTTGATTCTTGGAAAATCTTTGGCAGAGCAAGGTTACAAAGATGGCCTGTATCCTGAAAGCAAACACGTACATGTCAAGGCACCAGTCTTCTCCTTCACAAAATTAGCCAAGGTCGATAGCCTCCTTGGACCTGAAATGAAATCAACTGGTGAAGTGATGGGGACCGATGCTACGCTTGAAAAAGCCCTCTACAAAGCCTTTGAAGCTTCTTACCTTCATTTGCCAACCTTTGGAAATGTTATCTTTACCATTGATGATGACACCAAGGATGAAGCGCTTGGTTTGGCTCGGCGCTTTGAGGCCATCGGTTATGGCATTTATGCGACGGAAGGAACCGCCAAGTTCTTGAATGAACATGGTGTTCAGGCAACACTTGTGCACAAGTTGGGTGAAAATGACGACAACGACATTCCAGCCCTCGTTCGTACTGGCAAGGCGCAAGCCATTATCAATACCGTCGGGAACAAACGGACCCACGACGAAGATGGCGCAACTATCCGTAGTTCAGCGATTGAAGCAGGTATTCCACTCTTCACAACGCTTGATACAGCCGATGCCATGGTGCGTGTGCTTGAAAGCCGTAGCTTTACAACAGAAGCGATCTAAATAGTTGAAACAAATAAAAAAACGAGGAAAGAACTCGAACGTAGCGTCGAGCTTCCTCGTTTTTTTGATGCAGGCAAAGACAGAGTTCTTATCGTGGTGGGAGTCCGAGTGCGATGCGGCCATATCGGCTGATGCGCGTGATTTTCCAGGCGGGCGACCAGGTCACTTCGACTTTGACTTCTTCGATTCCATCAATTTCCTTGAGGCGCGAAACAATTTCGATCGGAAGGCTCTCAGCACAACTACAAGCGGTGTCTGTGAAGGTCATGACCACCTTGCAAGTGCCAGCTTCATCTAGATGGATCTCGTAGATCAGTCCTAGGTTATAGACATCTAATTCAACATCTGTATCAAACACCAGTTCCAATTTTTCAATGAGTGACTTCTCCAGTGCTAGGGCGCGGTCATTGATTTTGATATCCTCTCTCATGGTAAGTTCCTTTCAATATTACTGGTTTCCATTTTCTCATAATTCAGGCCATAAGGCAAGAAGAGCAAGAGAATTTATAGGCAGAGACGATAGCTAAGACAGTCCAGCCTCCATTTCTCTTTCGATTTATGGTAAAATAGAGGGAAAAGTAAGACAAAGGAAGAAGACATGAAATTACAAAAACCAAAGGGAACCCAGGATATTCTTCCTGGAGAATCAGCCAAATGGCAATATGTAGAAGGCTTTGCCCGCAAGGTCTTTGCGAGATACAATTATGAAGAAATCCGCACGCCGATCTTCGAACATTATGAAGTCATCAGTCGTTCAGTTGGGGATACGACCGATATCGTGACCAAAGAAATGTATGACTTCTATGACAAGGGAGACCGACATATCACGCTTCGTCCTGAAGGAACAGCTCCTGTTGTCCGCTCGTATGTAGAAAATAAACTCTTTGCGCCTGAAGTGCAAAAACCAAGTAAATTTTATTACATGGGCCCAATGTTCCGCTACGAACGTCCTCAAGCAGGTCGTTTGCGTCAATTCCACCAAATTGGGGTAGAATGCTTTGGATCGAGCAATCCAGCAACGGATGTCGAAACCATTGCCATGGCAGCGCAATTCCTGAAAGAATTAGGGATTGACAATGTAACCTTGCACTTGAACACCTTGGGAAGCCCAGCCAGTCGCAAAGCCTATCGTCAAGCCTTGATTGATTACCTCTTGCCAATGAAGGATCAATTGTCTAAAGACAGCCAACGTCGTTTAGAAGAAAATCCGCTTCGTGTCTTGGATTCAAAAGAAAAAGAAGACAAGGTGGCGGTTGAGCAAGCTCCTTCCATCCTAGACTATCTAGACGAAGAAAGCCAAGCGCATTTTGATGCTGTTCGTCGGATGTTGGAAGACTTGGGGGTAGCCTACGTCATCGATACCAACATGGTGCGTGGCTTGGATTACTACAACCACACGATTTTTGAGTTCATTACAGAGATTGAAGGCAATGAATTGACAGTCTGTGCAGGTGGTCGCTATGATGGCTTGGTGGAGTATTTCGGTGGCCCTGCGACAGCTGGTTTTGGTTTTGGGATCGGTGTGGAACGGATTCTTCTCGTTCTTGAAAAGAAAGGTGTAGCCTTACCAATCGATACCGGCTTAGATGCCTATATCGCCGTCCTAGGAGATGAGGCCAATGAAGCAGCGCTTAGTTTGGTACAAGCCCTTCGTCTTCAAGGTTTCAAGGCCGAACGTGACTACCTTGGACGTAAGCTCAAGGCCCAATTTAAGTCAGCAGATATCTTCGCGGCCAAAGCCTTGATTACTCTAGGAAGTAGCGAGGTTGAAAGCGGTCAAGTCACCGTGAAAAACAACCAAACTCGTCAAGAAGTGACTGTAGCTCTTGACAGTTTGAAGAAAGATTTCCAAGCTGTTTTAGCAGAGTTGTAATTGGCTTGATCAAATCTTTCAGATACCTGTAAAACAGATTCGTATGGGAGAGAGTGGGACAGAAATCGGTCATTCGTTAGAATTCGATTTCGTCGTCCCATCTCCGCACAGCTTCAACAGTCTGGGAGACTGTTGAAGGTTGCAAATAAAGGAAACATAGTTTCCGTCAACATAGGGCATCTTTGAAGATTAAAAAGCGAACAAAGACTTAGGATACTTGCTTCGCAAGTTCTATCCGCCACCTCAAAGCAGTGCTTTGAGCACTC
>NZ_JAAPAW010000008.1:98221-127197 GCF_014435245.1 Streptococcus sp. IMAU 99161
CGCTCGACACTCCAAAGACAAATGATAGGCTAGGACTTTTGTCCCAGCCTCTTCCTTTTGTATCTCACACGTAATTTAGGGAAAAGCCGTTAAATTTTCTGACATTTATGATATAATGAGAAGACTACTAGTAAAGGAATGAATCCCTCATGACATTAGTTTACCAATCCACACGCGATGAAAAAAATACTGTAACAGCTAGTCAAGCCATCCTTCAAGGATTAGCGACAGATGGCGGTTTGTTTACTCCAGTCTCTTATCCTCAAGTGGAGCTGGATTTTGATACCCTCAAAGACGCTTCTTACCAAGAAGTAGCTAAGCTTGTTTTGTCCGCCTTTTTGGATGACTTTACAGCAGAAGAGTTGGACTACTGTATTTCTCATGCCTATGACAGCAAGTTTGATACCCCGGCTATTGCTCCGCTTGTCAAACTCGATGGGCAATACAACTTGGAACTTTTCCACGGCTCCACCATTGCCTTTAAAGATATGGCTTTGTCGATCTTGCCTTACTTCATGACAACAGCAGCTAAAAAGCACGGTCTGGAAAATAAAATCGTCATCTTGACAGCGACATCTGGTGATACTGGGAAAGCTGCCATGGCAGGTTTTGCCGATGTTCCAGGTACTGAAATTATTGTCTTTTATCCAAAAGACGGTGTCAGCAAGGTCCAAGAGTTGCAAATGACCACTCAAACAGGGGATAATACCCATGTTATCGCCATTGATGGAAACTTTGACGATGCTCAGACCAACGTCAAGCACATGTTCAATGATGTTGCCCTTCGTGAAAAATTAGCAGCCAACAAGATGCAATTTTCATCAGCTAACTCTATGAACATTGGCCGTTTGGTGCCTCAGGTTGTCTATTACGTATACGCCTACGCGCAATTGGTCAAGACAGACCAAATCACAGCGGGAGAAAAAGTCAATTTCACTGTTCCAACAGGAAACTTTGGAAATATCTTAGCGGCTTTCTACGCCAAACAAATCGGTCTTCCAGTTGGAAAATTGATCTGTGCATCAAACGAGAACAATGTCTTGACAGACTTCTTCAAAACACATGTCTATGATAAGAAACGTGAGTTCAAGGTGACCACTAGTCCATCAATGGATATTTTGGTTTCTTCAAACTTGGAACGCTTGATTTTCCACTTGGTTGGCAATGATGCTACAAAGACCAAAGAATTGATGGAAAACCTTGTTGCTACAGGTCAGTACCAACTGTCCAACTTTGATGCAGACATCCTAGATTTATTTGCGGCGGCCTACGCAGATGAGGCAGAAACTGCTGCAGAAATCAAGCGGGTTTATGAAGCGTCTGATTACATCGAAGACCCTCATACAGCCGTAGCATCAGCTGTTTATCAAAAATACCGGACCCAAACAGGGGATACTGCTAAAACAGTCGTTGTCTCTACAGCAAGTCCTTATAAATTTCCAGTTGTAGCAGTAGAAGCGGTGACGGGCGAGACAGGTTTAGGCGATTTTGAAGCCTTGGCTAAATTACACACACTCTCAGGTGTTCCTGTACCACCGGCCGTAGACGGTCTGGAAACTGCACCGGTTCGCCATCGCACCAGCGTTGCAGCCCAAGATATGCAAACAGCTGTCGAAGACTACTTGGGACTGTAATTCTCCTTATTAGAAAGATCAAAAGAGCCGTTTGGCTCTTTTCTATACGCATGCATTCATACAAAAAAATCGTAAACATCGCCCTTCCTGCCATGGGTGAAAATTTCTTACAAATGCTGATGGGCATGGTGGACTCTTATTTAGTGGCTCACCTGGGCTTGATTGCTATCTCGGGTGTTTCCGTCGCAGGGAATATCATCACCATCTATCAAGCCATCTTTTTGGCACTGGGTGCGGCAGTTGCCAGTGTCATGTCTAAAAGCCTGGGCGAAAAAAATCAAGAAGCGATTGCCTACCATGCAACAGAGTCATTGAAAGTGACCTTGTTGGTGAGTGCTCTCTTAGGGGGAGTGTCGCTCCTCTTTGGACGCCAGATGATTTCGCTCTTGGGGACTGAAGCAGCAGTCGCCGAAAGTGGGGGGATTTACCTTTCCTTGGTCGGCGGGACTATTGTTCTCTTAGGCTTGATGACGACCTTGGGCTCGCTGGTTCGAGTAGCCAACAATCCACGTATTCCCATGTATGTCAGCTTGTTGACCAATGTTTTAAATGCTCTGTTCTCTTCTGTGGCTATTTTCCTCTTTGGTTGGGGAATTGTCGGAGCAGCTTTGGGGACTGTGCTAGCCCGCTTGATCGGTGTCTTTCTCTTGTGGCAAAAAGTCCGGCTACCCTTTGCTCCCCTTCGGTGGGGGGTGGATCGCAAGCTCTTAGACTTAGCGCTTCCAGCTGCCGGAGAGCGCTTGATGATGCGGGCTGGAGATGTGGTGATTATCGCGATCGTCGTCGCTTTTGGGACGGAAGCAGTCGCGGGCAATGCCATCGGAGAGACCTTGACCCAGTTTAACTACATGCCTGTATTTGGAGTGGCCACAGCGACGGTCATGCTCGTAGCACGGAGCCTGGGTGAAGGTGATCTTGAGCAGATTGATCGCCTTCGAAAGCAGTCTTACTGGCTGTCCTTCGTGTTGATGTTACCCATTGCCTTGGGAATCTTTTTTGGTGGCACCTTTCTGACGCATCTCTACACGCAAGATACGAAAGCGGTAGAAGCTAGCCTTTCGGTTGTCCTCTTTTCTTTGTTAGGAACACCCTTTACAGCAGGAACGGTCATCTATACAGCTGTCTGGCAAGGCTTGGGAAATGGGAAATTACCATTTTATGCCACAACCATTGGCATGTGGGTCATTCGAATTGGAGCCGGTTATCTGCTTGGAGTAACCTTTGGTTTTGGTCTTCCAGGAGTTTGGACGGGAACGCTACTAGATAATGGCTTTCGCTGGCTATTTTTGAGTCAGCTTTATCGACGAAAAGTAGGAGAGAGAACATGACAAAACGAGCTTTTATTTGGGATTTGGATGGAACCTTGCTCGATTCCTATGATGCAATCCTAGCTGGTCTTGAGGAGACCTATGCCTATTACCAGCTTCCGTTTGATCGAGCCAGCATTAAAGATTACATCTTGAAGTATTCGGTTCAGGATCTTTTAGTAGTGGTGGCGGAGGAGTATCAACTGGATGTGACCGACTTAAATCATCGCCGAGCAGAAAGTCTAGCAGAGAAAAATGCCCAGGTCGTTCTGATGGATGGGGCGCGTGATGTCCTATCCTGGGCGAAGGATGCGGGGATCGAGCAGTTTGTTTATACCCATAAGGGAGAGAATGCCTTTGTCATCCTACGGGACTTGGGTTTGGAATCCTTTTTTACAGAGATTTTGACCAGTCAAAGCGGTTTTGCCCGCAAGCCTGACCCAGAAGCTGCCATTTATCTGATGAAGAAGTACGGGTTGCATCCGGAAAAGATTTACTATATTGGGGATCGGAGTCTGGATATTGATTTTGCAAGAAATAGCCAGATTCAGAGTATCAATTTCTTGACATCTGACTATCAAGGCAATCACCAGATGAAAACTTTACGGGATATCCCAAGCGTTTTAAGCCTTGAAAAGAATCTGTAAAGAGATTGTTCTCATTTTGAAACAAAGTCGTAAGCTTTCTTTAAGAAATGTCCGCTATAATAGAACCATAAACAAAGACCTCCTAACTTTGTTTAGAAAAATCCTAAAACTTTTCTTTTTCATAATAATCTCCCTAAAAGTCGCCCAATCAGGCGGCTTTTTTTGTGAGAAAAAACGGTTCAAGCTCTTTTTCTTGCAAGAAGGTAAAAAATGATTTATAATTGATCAGTCAATTATTGATTCATCAAAAATAGATTGGAGAAGGACTTTGGCAGAAATCAATGATTTGCTCTACCACCTACGTTTGGCAGATCAATCGACTACGCAACTCTTTGAAAAACGCTTAGGAATTAGCTTAACGCGGTACCAAATCTTGCAGTATTTATTCGAACAAGCACCTTGCAATCAGATTGCGGTTCAAGAGCGCTTGCAGATTGATGCAGCTGCTTTAACGCGGCATTTCAAAATTTTAGAAAAGGAAGGATTGGTCCATCGGAGCCGAAATCCAAAGAACCAGCGGGAATTTGTCATCCATCTGACAGATACGGCCTATGATCGGTTGGTCAATCGACCTCCTCGCCATCATGTGGCAGTGAAGGATCAGATGAGTCGTATTTTGACCGCTCAGGAACAAGAGCAATTTTCTTACCTACTGGATAAATTAGTATCTGGTCTTGAACAAATAACTATTGAATAAAAAGGAGAATCTACAATGTCATTACTGACGATTATTTTAGCCAGTCTTGCTGCACTGGAGCATTTATACATATTTTATTTGGAGAGCATCCGAACCACATCTGATACCACCAGTCGGGTTTTCAACATGGATAAAGAGGAGCTCGCTCGACCATCTGTGACCTCTTTATTTAAAAATCAAGGAATATACAATGCCTTGATCGGTGTCTTCCTCTTGTATGGCTTGTTTGTGTCCAAAAATATTGAAGTCGTTACGATTTTTGTGCTCTTTATTATTGGAGCCGCAGCTTACGGTGCGATGACAGCCAATAAAAAGATTATCTTGACCCAAGGCGGTCCTGCAATTTTAGCTTTATTGAGTATCCTAGTTTGGGGATAAAAAAGCATATCATCGTAATTGGATCATCTTGATCTAAAAAAGCCCTCCTTTTCCTTTACAAATGAGGGTTTCTGGTTACAATAGAGGTAGCAATAAGAAATGAGGAAAAGACAATGATTAGTCTGGAAGAGATTGAGCGTGTTATCCAGTCAGGACCATTTGAAGCAACTTGGGGTTCGCTTAGTCGCCATACTTGTCCAAACTGGTATCGGGATGCCAAGTTTGGGATCTTTATTCACTGGGGTGTTTATAGTGTGCCGGCCTTTTGGTCAGAGTGGTATTCACGAAACATATATATTCAAGGCCACCCTTGCTATGACTATCATCGAGAGCATTTTGGAGATCAGGCTAGCTTTGGCTACAAGGATCTCATCCCTCTTTTTACAGCAGATCGATTTGATCCGGCATCTTGGTTGGATCTCTTTCAAAAAGCGGGAGCCCAGTATCTTTTTCCAGTTGCGGAGCACCACGATGGGTTTCAGATGTATGCCTCTACTCTCTCGCCTTATAATAGCTTAGAAATGGGGCCGAGACGAGATGTCTTAGGAGAGCTGAGGGAGAAAGCAGAAAAACGTGGCCTGCACTTCTGTACGTCATCTCACCGGGCAGAGCACCAGTTTTTCTTTTCACATGGCAAGGAGTTTGCCAGTGACATTCCTCAAGAAGTCCCAAGAGACAGCCTTTATTGGCCAGCGGAGCCAGAGCCCAAAGATCATTTTGATCTCACCTCCAAGCCCTATCCAAGCGAAGAGTTTTTGGAAGACTGGCTTTTGCGAACCTGTGAACTGGTGCGGGATTACCAGCCAGAGCTCCTTTATTTCGATTGGTGGATCCAGCATGAGAGTTTCCGTTCCTACTTGATGCGCTTTTTGGCTTATTATTACAATCTGGCTGCGCAAGAAGACAGGAAAGTACAAACAGGACGCTCTTCCTTTTGGTTCAGGAATCGTCGAGATGGAGCGGGGAGGATACGGAGAGACGCAAGCCTTTCCGTGGCAAATGGATACTGCGATTGCCCGTAATTCTTGGTGCTATACCCAGGATCTAGCCTACAAGACCAGCAAGGAATTGTTGCAAAATCTAGTTGATGTTGTGGCCAAAAATGGCAATCTTCTGCTCAATATTGGACCCAAGGCAGATGGCACCATCCCTGAGCAAGATCAAGACATCCTTACAGAGATCGGGGAGTGGCTGGCAGTAAACGGAGAAGCCATTTATCAGAGCCGGCCTTGGCGGGTGTCATCGGACGGACCGACCGAGGCCCAGGAAGGTTCCTTCTCAGATGGGAAAGCGCCACTCTATACCAGCCAAGATTTCCGCTATACCATGCGTGATGGCTTTCTTTATGCTATCCAGCTGGAACCTAGTAGGGTTAGAGAAGAGGTGACCTTACCTTCTCTCGCCTATGATCTGAAACAACCTCGCATTCTCCATGCGCGCATTCAGCAAGTAGAGCTGCTTGGAGAAAGGAACTCTCTTTCTTGGAGTCAAGATGACAAAGGTGTTCATCTTCAATTGCCAGCCTGCAGTCAAAACCAACCGCGTGTTTTGCGCCTCAGCTTTTAGTTTTCTTGAAGTTTTCTATAAGGAATCGTTTAGGTTTCTCTTGTATACTCTATTCATCAAATAAGAAATGAGGTACAGAAAATGAAAATCTCAGTCAATTATCCAAAACGTTTTAAGAAAATGCCACAACAAGGATCTTGTTACGGCGAATAAACAGGTCTTTCCATATTTCATAAGAAACTCCTAAAGAAGGCTCTACCCGAAAGGGTAGAGTTTTTATGTACCAGAGACCTTGTCATTCGTGGTATAATAGGCCTATGGAAAAAAAGAATACATTACTACTCATCGACGGCTCTTCCGTCGCTTTTCGTGCCTTTTTCGCACTTTATCATCAAATTGATCGCTTCAAAAATGTCAATGGGTTGCATACCAATGCGGTCTATGGCTTTAATCTCATGTTGAGCCATCTGTTGGAGCGCATCCAACCAACCCATGTTCTCGTCGCCTTTGATGCAGGCAAAACGACCTTTCGGACGGAGATGTACGCCGACTACAAAGGGGGGCGGGCAAAGACACCGGATGAATTCCGCGAGCAGTTCCCTTTCATTCGGGAGCAATTAGACCATCTGGGAATTCGCCATTATGAACTAGCTCAGTATGAAGCGGATGATATTATTGGAACGCTGGATAAGATGGCAGAAACATCTGCGATCCCATTTGATGTCACCATCGTTTCTGGAGATAAGGATTTGATCCAGCTGACAGATGACAATACGGTGGTTGAGATTTCCAAAAAAGGAGTGGCAGAGTTTGAAGCCTTTACCCCAGCCTATCTGAAAGAAAAGATGGGGCTGACACCCGAGCAATTCATCGACCTCAAGGCTTTGATGGGAGATAAGTCGGATAATATCCCGGGTGTCACCAAGATCGGAGAAAAGACAGGGATCAAACTACTCCTAGAGTACGGTTCTCTCGACGGGCTCTACCAGCATATTGACGAGATGAAGGCTTCTAAGATGAAGGAAAATCTCATCAACGACAAGGAGCAGGCCTACCTGTCCAAGACCCTTGCGACCATCGATACCAATGCGCCCATTGAGATCGGTCTGGACGATATCACCTATACAGGTCCTCATCTAGAAAATCTAGCCAAGTTTTATGAGGAGATGGGCTTCAAGCAACTTCGCCAAGCCTTGGATCTCAGTGGGGAAGAAGTAGCTCCTGTAGCCATTGACTATACAGAAGTCGAGCAGGTTACTCCCGATATGCTTACAGAAGATAGTTTCTTCTATTTTGAGATGTTTGGGGACAATTACCATACAGAACCCATCATCGGTTTCGCATGGGGGACCAAAGGTCAGCTCTACGCGAGTACAGATACTGATCTTTTACAAACACCGATTTTCAAAGAATTTCTCGAAAAAACGCCCCTCAAGGTTTATGACTTCAAGCGGGCCAAAGTCCTGCTCAGCCACTTGGGGGTTACCCTGCAAAAGCCGGCTTTTGATAGTCGATTGGCCAAGTATCTCTTGTCGACCGTAGAGGACAATGAAATCTCAACCATTGCGAGTCTCTATAGTCAGATTGCGTTGCCGCTGGACGAAGTCGTTTATGGCAAGGGAGCCAAAAAAGCCATTCCAGAAAAGGCGGTCCTATTAGAGCATTTGGCACGAAAAGTCGCTGTTCTACTGGATACCGAAGGGCCCATGATGAAGCAGTTGCAAGCCCATGACCAACTAGACTTGCTCTATGATATGGAGCAACCACTAGCAGCTGTTTTGGCCAAGATGGAAATTGCAGGGATCAAGGTGGAACGCCAGACCCTCCAAGACATGCAGGTGGAAAACGAAGCAGTCTTGGAGCGCTTGACTCAAGAAATCTACGATCTAGCAGGAGAAGAGTTCAACATCAATTCTCCAAAACAATTGGGGGTCATCCTTTTTGAAAAGTTGGAGCTTCCCCTTGAGTATACCAAGAAGACTAAAACCGGCTATTCAACAGCTGTTGATGTCTTGGAGCGCCTGGCTCCAATTGCCCCGATCGTGTCTAAGATTCTTGAATACCGCCAAATTGCTAAGATCCAATCGACCTATGTCATCGGTCTTCAAGATTGGATTTTGGAAGATGGGAAGATCCATACCCGCTATGTGCAGGATTTGACGCAGACAGGGCGCTTGTCTAGTGTGGATCCCAACCTACAAAACATTCCTGTCCGTTTGGAACAAGGTCGTCTCATTCGTAAGGCTTTTGTCCCAGAAGAGGAAAACAGTGTCTTGCTCAGTTCAGACTATTCACAGATCGAATTGCGCGTCTTGGCCCATATTTCAGGAGATGAGCATTTGATCAATGCCTTTCAGCATGGGGCAGATATCCATACATCAACTGCCATGCGGGTCTTCAATATTGAAAAACCAGAAGATGTGACGCCGAATGACCGCCGCAATGCTAAAGCAGTAAACTTCGGTGTGGTTTATGGAATTTCTGACTTTGGACTGTCTAACAACCTGGGGATCAGTCGAAAAGAAGCCAAAGCCTATATTGAAACTTACTTCGAACGCTACCCTGGCATCAAGGACTATATGGAAAGAGTGGTACGGGAAGCGCGCGACAAAGGCTATGTAGAAACCCTCTTCAAGCGCCGCCGGGAGATTCCAGATATCAATTCTCGCAACTTCAATGTACGAGGCTTTGCGGAGCGGACAGCTATCAACTCACCGATCCAAGGATCGGCAGCAGACATCTTGAAAATTGCTATGATCCACTTGGACCAAGCGCTAGAAGCAGGAGCATACAAGACCAAGATGCTTCTTCAGGTGCACGATGAAATCGTTCTGCAAGTGCCAAGTGATGAACTGGCAGCAATCAAGGAACTCGTCAAAGAGACCATGGAATCCGCTATTGAGCTTGCGGTACCACTGGAAGCCGATGAGAATGCAGGCAAAACATGGTATGAGGCCAAATAAGATAGAAAGTCGTTAAAGCACATTTAGTGCCCTATAAATCGTTAACACAAAAAAGGAGATTCATATGGCTTATTCATTTCGCAATCCTAGTGATGGGATCATCAAACATTACCTAGAAACGAGCAAGACCATTGCTGTAGTCGGACTATCAGACCGTGAGGATACGACCAGCCATCGTGTCAGCAAGGAGATGCAAGAGCGGGGCTACCGGATCATTCCCGTCAACCCCCGTGCAGCTGGAGGTCAGATTCTAGGAGAAACGGTGTATGCTAGCTTGCAGGAAATTCCTTTCCCAGTAGATATCGTCGATGTATACCGTCGCAGTGAATTTTTACCAGATGTAGCGCGTGATTTTATTGAGACGGATGCGAAAATTTTCTGGGCCCAATTGGAGCTGGAAAATCAAGAAGCAGAAGAAATCCTTCGTGGAGCTGGTCGCGAAGACATCGTCATGAACCGTTGTATCAAACGGGAACATACCCGACTCGTTTTAGGTGACGCCTTGTAAAGTAGATGAAGGACCAGCAACCTCTTGCTTGGGATCTCATCTGTTATGATAGGAAATAAAACAAAAGCCCCAGGAAGCTGGAGCTTTTTTCTTAGTTTTGTTCAAGGTTAGGATAGGCAGTAAAATGGTGTGGCCCTTGTTTGATCTGTTTGATTTGATCGTAAAATGCAATTTGGCAGTTGATAAAGTATGGCATGGTGTAAAAACCGATGACATCGCGCGTGAAGTAATTCAGGAAGTGCCAGCCGATCAAAGTGAGATCGAGCACCAAGCGATTGCTGCGGAAGCCTTTCATGGTTTCACGACTTTGACGAAGGACTCCAAAGGTTCCCTTGTAGTCGCCGTCTCGTAATTGCTCGTAGAGGATCAATTCGACCAGGCTAAGACTGTAGTATTGTGGCAGGTAAAAGAGGAGGCCAATAAGGCCAAGTATGACACCAATAGTCATCAGAGGCATTTGTTGCATCATCGCTTGAAATTGATGGCTCGTCGTACTTAGACTGCTTGGATCACTAACTTTGTCATAGATTGCTAAAAACCGAATGCTCGCATAAGTACTAACGAGGCCACCTGCATAGAGAAGAATCCCCCATACAAAGAGGATCACTTGCTTAAGAAGCAAAGTCAGAAAAACCGGTGTGAAGCGATCTTGCTTAAAGATATCAAGGACCCGTGTCCGGTGTTCGATCTTGGGATTGATCGTATCTAAATAGCTAAAAGTTGTACCGACCACTAAAATGGAGATGACAAAGGAGACAACAGAAGGAAAGAGCTGCCGCTGGATCATGTAGATACTTGCTTGCTGCAAGGTCATATCCGGTAGCAGATCGATCAGATCTTGCCCGTTCAAGAAAAAGTTGGCAAGAATGGTCAAGAGAACTGGCAGAGCAAAAAGAATCGCTAAGCCCGGTTGCTGGACTTGCATGGTGCGGGCCCGAAGGCGAATTAGTTTTAGGTTCATAGATCACACTCTCTTCATAGTAGTACTTTTTATTATAACACAAGTCCGTGACAGAGCCGGTAAAATTTGGTACAATCGTACAGGTGCTCACAGGAGATCCTGTGACAGGAATAAGAAGGCTGGGACTGTTTTTCCCAGTACGGAGGTAACCATGACAGATTCACCGATTCAATATCGATTAATCAAAAAAGAAAAGCATACAGGAGCGAGGTTAGGAGAAATCATTACCCCCCACGGGACTTTCCCAACCCCGATGTTTATGCCCGTAGGGACTCAGGCAACCGTTAAAACCCAATCGCCAGAAGAGCTCAAGGAGATGGGTTCTGGAATTATTTTGGCCAACACCTACCATCTCTGGCTTCGTCCCGGGGATGACTTAGTCGCAAAAGCGGGTGGTCTGCACCAGTTCATGAACTGGGATCAGCCGATTTTGACAGATAGTGGAGGCTTCCAGGTCTATTCATTAGCGGATACCCGCAATATCACTGAAGAAGGGGTGACCTTTAAAAACCACCTCAACGGCTCGAAGATGTTCCTCTCTCCCGAAAAAGCCATCTCCATCCAAAACAATCTAGGCAGCGACATCATGATGTCTTTTGACGAATGTCCCCAGTTCTATCAACCCTATGATTATGTGAAAAAATCGATCGAACGGACCAGTCGTTGGGCAGAACGGGGTCTTAAGGCTCACCGTCGTCCTCATGATCAAGGCCTCTTCGGGATTGTCCAAGGAGCTGGATTCGAAGACTTGCGCCGTCAGTCAGCGCGTGATCTGGTCAGTATGGACTTTCCAGGCTATTCCATCGGCGGGTTAGCTGTTGGAGAAAGCCATGAAGAGATGAATGCGGTGCTTGATTTCACAACTCCGCTCTTGCCAGAGAACAAGCCTCGCTACCTCATGGGAGTGGGAGCTCCGGACAGTCTGATCGATGGCGTCATCCGTGGAGTGGATATGTTTGACTGTGTCTTGCCAACGCGGATTGCGCGAAATGGGACTTGCATGACCAGTCAAGGACGCTTGGTGGTGAAAAATGCGCAATTTGCAGAAGACTTTACGCCGCTGGATCCTGAATGTGATTGCTACACTTGTAAGAATTACACCCGAGCTTATCTTCGCCACCTCCTCAAGGCAGATGAGACCTTTGGGATTCGCTTGACCAGCTACCACAACCTCTATTTCTTGATTAACCTCATGAAACAGGTCCGTCAAGCCATTATGGACGACAACCTCTTGGAGTTCCGTGAGCATTTTATCGAAAAATATGGCTATAACAAGTCAGGACGGAATTTCTAAGATGGATCGCGAAAGATTAGTAGACTCCTTGGTAAAAAAGATTCAATCAGGAGAATTACGAACGCTTGGGATCTACGGTCATGGTGGATCAGGAAAAACAACCTTTACCAAAGCGCTCTGTGAGCGATTGGACCTCACAAAAGTTAACCTTTTAGAGACAGATCCTTATATCGTTAGCTCTTCTAGAGGTCTCGTAGTTCCTAAAGATCATCCGAATCAAAAAGTAACGGCTTGTCTATCAAGCGCTCACGAATTGGCTAGCCTAGAACGAGATATTCAAGCCCTTCAAGCGGGAATGGATATCCGAACGATTGATCAGCCATGGTCTCCAAGCCACATATTATCTGGGAACAAGTCTATTCTCATCGTAGAAGGGATGTCAGTGGCTTTTTTACCCAAGTCTTTGTTTGATCAAACCATTTGTTTTTACACAGATGATCATACAGAGCTGGAAAGACGATTAAGCAGAGACGTCGCACAACGAAATCGAGAAATTGACTTCATCTATCGAACCCACCAGATTAGAAGAGAACAATACCATCAGTACTACCAACCGATGGAAGGTGAAGCGGATATCCTAGTCAATACATCACAAGATCAGTTTCGTATTGAAAAAGAATAGAAAGTTCTACGAAAAAGTAGAACTTTTTTCTATATAATAGCAACTTTTTTAGCCGGCCTTCCTTTTCGAAAACACTTTCACCAAAAAAAGAGAAAAAATCTTCCTAAATCCCTTGCATTGAGGCTTCATTTGTGTTAAACTACTATGGTGCTGTGAAAAAACAGCTATTAGCTTTGATGCAAGAGGTTGCGACACGCTCGGTTGCATTGCCACGCAACGCGCGTCGGTTTTCTTGTGGAGCTAGCCTATTATCTTAAATAGACGAAAAGGAGAAAAAGATGGCAAACAAAAAAATCCGCATCCGTTTGAAAGCGTACGAACACCGTACACTCGACACAGCGGCTGCAAAAATCGTAGAATCAGCTACTCGTACAGGTGCACAAGTTGCGGGTCCAATCCCACTTCCAACTGAGCGTAGCCTCTACACAATTATTCGTGCGACTCACAAATACAAAGATTCTCGCGAACAATTCGAAATGCGTACACACAAACGTTTGATTGATATCATCAACCCAACTCAAAAAACAGTTGACGCTTTGATGAAATTGGATCTTCCAAGTGGTGTAAACGTAGAAATCAAACTTTAATCTAAAGCTTGATCAAGAGCATGAAAAACGCTCGTTAAAAACTTTTTGAATAAAAAACTATAGAAAAGGAACTATTTTCTCATGACAAAAGGAATCTTAGGGAAAAAAGTGGGAATGACTCAAATCTTCACTGAAGCTGGCGAATTGATCCCTGTAACAGTTATCGAAGCAACTCTAAACGTTGTTCTTCAAGTAAAAACTGTTGAAACAGATGGTTACAACGCTATCCAAGTTGGTTTTGACGACAAACGTGAAGTGTTGAGCAACAAACCTGCTAAAGGACATGTAGCAAAAGCTAACACGGCTCCTAAGCGCTTCATTCGTGAATTCAAAAACGTTGAAGGCTTGGAAGTTGGTGCTGAAATCACAGTTGACACTTTCGAAGCTGGAGATGTTGTTGACGTAACTGGTACTTCTAAAGGTAAAGGTTTCCAAGGTGTTATCAAACGCCACGGACAATCACGTGGACCAATGGCTCACGGTTCTCGTTACCACCGTCGTCCAGGTTCTATGGGACCTGTTGCACCTAACCGCGTATTCAAAGGTAAAAACCTCGCAGGACGCATGGGTGGCGATCGTGTAACGATTCAAAACCTTGAAGTTGTACAAGTCGTTCCAGAAAAGAACGTTATCCTTATCAAAGGAAACGTACCAGGTGCTAAGAAATCTCTTATCACGATCAAGTCAGCAGTTAAAGCTGGTAAATAATAAGGAAAGGGGAATACAGTCAAAATGGCAAATGTAACATTATTCGACCAAACTGGTAAACAAGCTGGCGAAGTTGTTTTGAACGATGCGGTCTTTGGTATTGAACCAAACCAAGCAGTTGTATTTGATGTGATCATCAGTCAACGTGCTAGCCTTCGTCAAGGAACTCACGCAGTTAAAAACCGTTCAGCTGTTTCAGGTGGTGGACGCAAACCATGGCGTCAAAAAGGAACTGGACGTGCGCGTCAAGGTTCTATCCGCTCTCCACAATGGCGTGGTGGTGGAATTGTCTTCGGACCAACTCCACGTAGCTATGCGTACAAACTTCCTCAAAAAGTTCGTCGCCTTGCACTTAAATCTGTTTACTCAGAAAAAGTTGCTGAAAACAAATTTGTAGCCGTTGATTCTCTTGAATTTACAGCTCCAAAAACTGCTGAATTTGCAAAAGTTCTTGCAGCTTTGAGCATCGATTCTAAAGTCCTTGTTATTCTTGAAGAAGGAAACGAATTCGCAGCTCTTTCAGCTCGTAACCTTCCAAATGTGAAAGTTGCGACTGCTACAACTGCAAGTGTTCTTGACATCGCAAATAGTGACAAACTTCTTGTTACTCAAGCAGCTATCTCTAAAATCGAGGAGGTTCTTGCATAATGAATTTGTATGATGTTATCAAAAAACCTGTTATCACTGAAAAGTCAATGGCTCAACTTGAAGCAGGCAAATATGTATTCGAAGTTGACACTCGCGCTCACAAACTTTTGATCAAACAAGCTGTTGAAGCTGCCTTTGAAGGTGTAAAAGTTGCGAATGTGAACACTGTAAACGTAAAACCTAAAGCAAAACGCGTTGGACGTTACACTGGTTTTACTTCAAAAACTAAAAAAGCTATCATCACGCTTGCAGCTGATTCAAAAGCAATCGAGTTGTTCGCTACTGAAGCTGAATAATCTAAGGAGGAAATATCGTGGGAATTCGTGTTTATAAACCAACATCAAACGGTCGCCGTAATATGACTTCTTTGGATTTCGCTGAAATCACAACAAACACACCTGAGAAAACATTGCTTGTTTCTCTTAATAACAAAGCAGGTCGTAACAACAACGGACGTATCACTGTTCGTCACCAAGGTGGTGGACACAAACGTCATTACCGTTTGATCGATTTCAAACGTAACAAAGATGCAGTTGAAGCAGTCGTTAAAACGATCGAATACGATCCAAACCGCTCAGCTAACATCGCGCTTGTACACTACACTGACGGTGTGAAGGCTTACATCATCGCCCCTAAAGGTCTTGAAGTAGGTCAACGCATCGTATCAGGACCAGAAGCAGATATCAAAGTCGGAAACGCTCTTCCACTTGCTAACATCCCAGTTGGTACTTTGATCCACAACATCGAATTGAAACCTGGTAAAGGTGGAGAATTGGTACGTGCTGCTGGAGCTTCTGCTCAAGTATTGGGTTCTGAAGGTAAATATGTACTTGTTCGTCTTCAATCAGGCGAAGTTCGTATGATTCTTGGAACTTGCCGTGCTACAGTTGGTGTTGTCGGAAACGAACAACATGGACTTGTAAACCTTGGTAAAGCTGGACGTAACCGCTGGAAAGGTGTTCGTCCTACAGTTCGCGGTTCTGTAATGAACCCGAATGATCACCCACACGGTGGTGGTGAAGGTAAAGCACCAGTTGGACGTAAAGCGCCATCTACTCCTTGGGGTAAACCTGCGCTTGGTCTTAAAACTCGTAACAAGAAAGCGAAATCTGACAAACTTATCGTTCGTCGTCGCAACCAAAAATAAGCTTAACAACTTAGCTTACTCATTCCGCCAGCTCGGTAGCGCTGCCTAGCAGCGCAAGCCGTTGTGGTACTACATTTTAAAGGAGAAAACTACAAAATGGGACGTAGTCTTAAAAAAGGACCTTTCGTCGATGAGCATTTGATGAAAAAAGTTGAAGCTCAAGCAAACGACGAAAAGAAAAAAGTAATTAAAACTTGGTCACGTCGTTCAACGATTTTCCCAAGTTTCATCGGATACACTATCGCAGTTTATGATGGACGTAAACATGTACCAGTTTACATCCAAGAAGACATGGTAGGTCACAAACTTGGTGAATTTGCACCAACTCGTACTTACAAAGGTCACGCTGCAGACGACAAGAAGACACGTAGAAAATAAGGAGAACATAAATGGCAGAAATTACTTCAGCTAAAGCAATGGCTCGTACAGTGCGTGTTTCACCTCGTAAATCACGTCTTGTTCTTGACAACATCCGTGGTAAAAGCGTAGCCGATGCAGTAGCAATCTTGACATTCACTCCAAACAAAGCGGCTGAAATCATCTTGAAAGTGTTGAACTCAGCAGTAGCTAACGCTGAAAACAACTTTGGTTTGGAAAAAGCTAACTTGGTAGTATCTGAAGCATTCGCAAATGAAGGACCAACAATGAAACGTTTCCGTCCACGTGCGAAAGGTTCAGCTTCACCAATCAACAAACGTACAGCTCACATCACAGTAGCTGTTGCAGAAAAATAAGGAGGTAAACTCGTGGGTCAAAAAGTACATCCAATTGGTATGCGTGTTGGTATCATCCGTGATTGGGATGCCAAATGGTATGCTGAAAAAGAATACGCGGATTACCTTCATGAAGATCTTGCAATCCGTAAATTCATTCAAAAAGAATTGGCTGACGCAGCCGTTTCAACTATTGAAATCGAACGCGCAGTAAACAAAGTTAACGTTTCACTTCACACTGCTAAACCAGGTATGGTGATCGGTAAAGGTGGAGCAAACGTTGATGCACTTCGTGCAGCTCTTAACAAATTGACTGGTAAACAAGTACACATCAACATCATTGAGATCAAACGTCCTGACTTGGATGCTCACCTTGTTGGTGAAGGAATTGCTCGTCAATTGGAACAACGTGTTGCTTTCCGTCGTGCACAAAAACAAGCGATCCAACGTGCGATGCGTGCTGGAGCTAAAGGAATCAAAACTCAAGTATCAGGTCGTTTGAACGGTGCAGATATCGCCCGTGCAGAAGGATACTCTGAAGGAACTGTTCCACTTCACACACTTCGCGCTGATATCGATTACGCTTGGGAAGAAGCAGACACTACTTACGGTAAACTTGGTGTTAAAGTATGGATCTACCGTGGTGAAGTTCTTCCAGCTCGTAAAGACGCTAAAGGAGGTAAATAACCAATGTTAGTACCTAAACGTGTTAAACACCGTCGCGAATTCCGTGGTAAAATGCGCGGTGAAGCAAAAGGTGGAAAAGAAGTAGCATTCGGTGAATACGGTCTTCAAGCTACAACTAGCCACTGGATCACAAACCGTCAAATCGAAGCTGCTCGTATCGCCATGACTCGTTACATGAAACGTGGTGGTAAAGTTTGGATTAAAATCTTCCCACACAAATCATACACCGCTAAAGCTATCGGGGTACGTATGGGATCTGGTAAAGGGGCACCTGAAGGTTGGGTAGCACCAGTTAAACGTGGTAAAGTGATGTTCGAAATTGCTGGTGTATCTGAAGAGATCGCACGTGAAGCACTTCGTCTTGCAAGCCACAAATTGCCAGTTAAAACTAAATTTGTGAAACGTGAAGCAGAATAAGGAGAGGTCATGAAACTTACAGAAGTAAAAGAATTTGTTAAAGAACTTCGTGGTCTTTCTCAAGAAGAACTCGCGAAGCGTGAAAATGAATTGAAGAAAGAATTGTTTGAACTTCGTTTCCAAGCGGCTGCTGGTCAATTGGAACAAACTGCACGTTTGAAAGAAGTGAAAAAACAAATCGCTCGTATCAAAACTGTTCAATCAGAAGCTAAATAATAGACTAGGGAAGGAGAATTTCAATGGAACGCAATAATCGTAAAGTTCTTGTTGGGCGCGTTGTGTCTGACAAAATGGACAAAACAATCACAGTTGTAGTTGAAACGAAACGGAACCACCCAGTCTATGGTAAACGTATCAACTATTCTAAAAAATACAAAGCTCATGATGAAAACAATGTTGCCAAAGAAGGCGATATCGTTCGTATCATGGAAACTCGTCCGCTTTCAGCTACAAAACGCTTCCGTCTTGTAGAAGTCGTTGAAGAAGCGGTCATCATCTAATCATACCTGAAAGGAGAAAACGTAAATGATTCAAACAGAAACTCGTTTGAAAGTCGCTGACAACAGTGGCGCACGCGAAATCTTGACCATTAAAGTTCTTGGTGGTTCAAAACGTAAATTCGCGAGCATCGGAGATGTAATCGTTGCATCTGTAAAACAAGCTACTCCTGGTGGTGCGGTTAAGAAAGGTGACGTTGTAAAAGCTGTTATCGTTCGTACTAAATCAGGTGCTCGTCGTAAAGATGGTTCATACATCAAGTTCGATGAAAATGCAGCAGTAATCATCCGTGACGACAAAACTCCTCGCGGAACACGTATCTTTGGCCCAGTTGCACGTGAATTGCGTGACGGTGGTTTCATGAAGATCGTATCACTTGCTCCAGAAGTACTTTAATCAATAAGAAAACAAACACAGTCCCCTGGCTAAGCCAGGGTGCCCATTGGGCGTAAGAATAAAAGGAGAAAGAAATGTTTGTAAAAAAAGGCGACAAAGTTCGCGTTATCGCTGGTAAAGACAAAGGCGTAGAAGCTGTTGTTCTTACTGCTCTTCCGAAAGTAAACAAAGTTGTTGTAGAAGGTGTAAACATCATCAAGAAACACCAACGTCCAAATAACGAAAACCCTCAAGGTGCAATCGTTGAAAAAGAAGCTCCAATTCATGCTTCTAACGTTCAAGTTTTGGACAAAAACGGTGTTGCTGGACGTGTTGGCTACAAGTTTGTAGACGGCAAAAAAGTTCGCTACAACAAAAAATCAGGCGAAGTGCTTGACTAATCACGAAGGAAAGGAGAAGTATAATGGCTAATCGTTTAAAAGAAAAATACCTTAATGAAGTAGTACCATCATTGACTGAACAGTTCAACTATTCATCAGTTATGGCTGTGCCAAAAGTTGATAAAATCGTTTTGAACATGGGTGTTGGTGATGCAGTATCAAATGCTAAAAACCTTGAAAAAGCTGCTGAAGAGCTTGCTTTGATCTCAGGTCAAAAACCATTGATCACTAAGGCTAAAAAATCAATCGCCGGCTTCCGTCTTCGTGAAGGTGTTGCGATCGGTGCAAAAGTTACCCTTCGTGGTGAACGTATGTACGAATTCTTGGATAAATTGGTAACAGTTTCACTTCCACGTGTACGTGACTTCCATGGTGTTCCAACAAAATCATTTGATGGACGCGGAAACTACACACTTGGTGTGAAAGAACAATTGATCTTCCCAGAAATCAACTTTGATGACGTTGACAAAACTCGTGGTTTGGACATCGTTATCGTAACAACTGCTAACACTGACGAAGAGTCACGTGCATTGCTTACAGGCCTTGGAATGCCTTTTGCAAAATAATATAGGAGGTAAATCTAATGGCTAAAAAATCTATGATTGCTAAGAACAAACGCCCAGCGAAGTTCTCTACTCAAGCATACACTCGCTGTGAACGTTGTGGACGTCCACACTCAGTTTACCGCAAGTTTAAACTTTGCCGTGTTTGCTTCCGTGAATTGGCATACAAAGGTCAAATCCCTGGTGTAACAAAAGCATCTTGGTAATTCTAGCTTTCAATTCCGTCGTGATTCGTCGTTATCTGCTTTTGCCTAACTCAAGTTATGCCTGCAAGCAGATGCCTAGACTCACTTAGGAATTGAAACCTAGAAACATATTCTGAGCTTAGCTCAATCATTAACTAGCAAGTGCAACTTGCAAACTACTAGTAAGAGGAGAACAAAATAATGGTTATGACTGACCCAATCGCAGACTTCTTGACTCGTATTCGTAATGCGAACCAAGCAAAACATGAAGTACTTGAAGTACCTGCATCAAACATCAAAAAAGGGATTGCTGAAATCCTTAAACGCGAAGGTTTTGTAAAAAACGTTGAAGTAATTGAAGATGACAAACAAGGCATCATCCGTGTATTCTTGAAATACGGACAAAATGGTGAAAAAGTTATCACAAACTTGAAACGTGTATCAAAACCAGGTTTGCGTGTTTATAAAAAACGCGAAGACCTTCCAAAAGTTCTTAACGGACTTGGAATTGCGATCCTTTCAACTTCTGAAGGTTTGCTTACTGATAAAGAAGCACGCCAAAAGAACGTTGGTGGAGAAGTTATCGCTTACGTTTGGTAAAATCAAGATACAAAGCTCGTAAAGAACAAAGCAAAATTAGGAAGTTGGAGCAGTTTGTTTACAAACAAGCCAACTTATCTATTTTGCACAGTTCTTAGAACGTGTTCAGTTCAGCTGATGAACGAATTTAGTATCTGATTTAATGAATGAACTAATTGAACACGGGCTAAAGTCTGTGTGAAAAAGATAAACTTTCCTAGAAACTCCAGTTTCTTCGTCAAGTTTTCTATTTTCACTTTGACTTTATAACGCCCTCTGTATCTTAGTTCCCCGTGAAAACTGGTCGCTTGCGGCCTGACAATTTAACAGGAGAATAAAAACATGTCACGTATTGGTAATAAAGTTATTCCGTTGCCTGCTGGTGTTGAAATCACTAACAAAGATAACGTTGTAACTGTAAAAGGACCTAAAGGAGAACTTACTCGTACGTTCTCAAAAGATATCGATATCCGTGTGGAAGGAAATGAAGTAACGCTTCACCGTCCAAACGATACAAAAGAAATGAAAACAATCCATGGAACAACTCGTGCTCTTTTGCACAACATGGTTGTCGGAGTATCTGAAGGATTCAAGAAAGAACTTGAAATGCGCGGGGTTGGATACCGTGCACAACTTCAAGGATCTAAACTTGTCTTGGCTGTTGGTAAATCTCATCCAGACGAAGTTGAAGCTCCAGAAGGAATTACTTTTGAACTTCCAAACCCAACAACAATCGTTGTTCACGGAATTTCAAAAGAAGTAGTTGGTCAAACAGCTGCTTATGTACGTAGCCTTCGTTCACCTGAACCATATAAAGGTAAAGGGATCCGTTATGTTGGTGAATACGTTCGCCGTAAAGAAGGTAAAACAGGTAAATAATGTTGTATGGTTGTTTTTTAACCAGACTTCATCTTACCAATTCAGTGCTTAGGCACAAGATTTATAATTAAGAGGTGAAAATTGTGATTTCGAAACCAGATAAAAATAAAATCCGTCAAAAACGCCACCGTCGCGTTCGCGGAAAACTCTCTGGAACTGCTGATCGCCCACGTTTGAACGTATACCGTTCTAATACAGGCATCTACGCTCAAGTGATTGATGACGTAGCGGGTGTAACGCTCGCAAGTGCTTCAACTCTTGACAAAGAAGTTTCAAAAGGAACTAAAACTGAACAAGCCGTTGTTGTCGGTAAACTAGTTGCTGAACGTGCAGTTGCTAAAGGTATTTCTGAAGTGGTGTTCGACCGCGGTGGATATCTATATCACGGACGTGTTAAAGCTTTGGCTGATGCAGCTCGTGAAAACGGATTGAAATTCTAATAGGAGGACACTAGAAAATGGCATTTAAAGATAATGCAGTTGAACTTGAAGAACGCGTAGTTGCCATCAACCGTGTTACAAAAGTTGTTAAAGGTGGACGTCGTCTTCGTTTTGCAGCTCTTGTAGTTGTTGGTGACCGTAATGGCCGTGTAGGATTTGGTACTGGTAAAGCTCAAGAAGTTCCAGAAGCAATCCGTAAGGCTGTTGAAGATGCTAAGAAAAACTTGATCGAAGTTCCTATGGTTGGAACAACAATTCCTCACGAAGTAACATCTGTATTTGGTGGTGCTCGTGTCTTGTTGAAACCAGCCGTTGAAGGGGCTGGAGTTGCTGCAGGTGGTGCAGTACGTGCCGTTGTCGAATTGGCAGGTATCGCAGATGTTACATCTAAATCACTTGGATCAAATACTCCAATCAACATTGTTCGTGCAACTGTTAATGGTTTAGCACAATTGAAACGCGCTGAAGAAGTTGCTGCCCTTCGTGGTATTTCAGTTTCTGACTTGGCTTAAGAAAGGAGATTCAAATGGCTCAAATTAAAATTACTTTGACTAAGTCTCCAATCGGACGCATCCCGTCACAACGTAAAACTGTTGTAGCACTTGGACTTGGCAAATTGAACAGCTCAGTCATCAAAGAAGATAACCCAGCAGTACGTGGTATGATCACTGCGGTATCTCATTTGGTAACTGTTGAGGAAGTTAAGTAATTAAACTTACCATCATAGATGTTTTAGGGGGTATGAGATGTTATCTCAGCCCCTAAAACTCAATTTATTCGTATAGGCGAGTTCCTATTAAGAACACCTTTTTCCTAATAGGAGCGCTAGCATTTTACAAAAGAGGAGAAAATAAATAATGAAACTTCATGAATTACAACCTGCTACAGGTTCACGTAAAGTCCGCAACCGTGTTGGTCGTGGTACTTCATCTGGTAACGGTAAAACTTCTGGCCGTGGTCAAAAAGGTCAAAAAGCTCGTAGCGGTGGCGGTGTACGTCTTGGTTTTGAAGGTGGACAAACTCCATTGTTCCGTCGTCTTCCAAAACGTGGATTTACAAACATCAACGCTAAAGAATACGCTATTGTAAACCTTGATCAGTTGAACGTCTTCGAAGATGGTGCTGAAGTAACACCAGTTGTACTTGTAGAATCAGGTATTGTAAAAGCTGAAAAATCAGGGATTAAAGTTCTTGGTAACGGAGAATTGACGAAGAAATTGACTGTTAAAGCAGCTAAATTCTCTAAATCAGCTGAAGAAGCTATCACTGCTAAAGGTGGTTCAGTTGAAGTCATCTAAGTGAGGTGACCTATGTTTTTTAAATTATTAAAAGATGCATTTAAGGTAAAACAAGTACGATCAAAGATTTTATTTACGATCTTCATTGTCCTTGTTTTCCGTATCGGAACGACGATTACAGTACCTGGTGTTAATGCGAAAATTCTGAATAGCCTTCAAGATGTGTCCTTCTTGAACATGCTTAGTCTTGTTTCTGGGAATGCCATGAGAAACTTCTCGGTATTTGCTCTCGGTGTTAGCCCCTACATCACTGCTTCGATCGTTGTACAACTTTTGCAAATGGATCTTTTACCAAAATTCGTTGAATGGGGGAAACAAGGGGAAGTTGGTCGTCGAAAGCTTAACCAAGCAACTCGTTACATTTCCCTAGTTTTAGCCTTTGTTCAATCTATTGGGATCACAGCAACTTTCCATACCCTGTCTCAGGCAAAATTAGTTGCGACCCCAAATGCGAAAACCTATCTTTTAATCGGAGCAATTCTCACTACAGGTTCAATGATTGTAACCTGGTTAGGAGAACAGATTACAGATAAAGGATATGGAAATGGAGTTTCGATGATTATCTTTGCAGGGATCGTATCTTCTATCCCAGAGATGATTAAAGAAATCTATGAAAATGCATTTGTAAATGTTCGTTCCGGTCAAATGACCAACTCACTTATCTTTGTTGGTGTTTTGATTCTTGCGGTCTTGGTCATTGTTTACTTTACAACCTTTGTAGAGCAGGCTCAGTACAAGATCCCAGTTCAGTACACAAAGATTGCTCAAGGAGCTCCGTCGAGCTCTTACCTACCTTTAAAAGTAAACCCAGCAGGGGTTATTCCTGTCATCTTTGCTAGTTCGATTACAGCAGCACCCGCTGCCATTTTCCAAGTCATTAGCGCTATGGGTTACAATGCAGGATGGGTAAAAACAGCACAAGCCATGTTGGCAACAAACACACCAACTGGTGTTGCCATGTATGCCTTATTGATCATTCTCTTCACCTTCTTCTACACGTTTGTTCAGATTAATCCTGAAAAAACGGCAGAAAACCTTCAAAAGAGCGGTGCCTACATTCCAGGTGTTCGCCCAGGTAAGGGAACAGAAGAGTTTATGTCTCGCTTGCTCCGTCGTTTAGCAAGTGTCGGATCAGTATTCCTTGGCTTTATTACGATCATTCCAATCTTAGCCCGTGATGTATTTGGATTGACAGATGCCGTTGCTCTTGGAGGAACAAGTCTTTTGATCATTATTTCTACAGGTATTGAAGGAATGAAACAATTAGAAGGCTACTTACTAAAACGTAAGTATGTCGGATTTATGGACACAACAGAATAGAATAAGGTTGACTTTGTCAGCCTTCTATTTTGTTTTTAAATGGAAATAGGAACTTGCTCCTGCTTCCATTTAAAAACAAAATAAGGAGAATTCATCATGAATCTTTTAATTATGGGGTTGCCTGGAGCAGGTAAAGGGACTCAAGCAGCAAAAATCGTTGAAGAATTTCACGTAGCGCACATTTCAACCGGAGATATGTTCCGCGCAGCAATGGCCAACCAAACTGAAATGGGTGTGTTAGCTAAGTCGTATATTGACAAAGGCGAATTAGTTCCAGATGAAGTTACAAATGGAATTGTGAAAGAACGCCTTTCTCAAGATGATATTAAGAAAACGGGATTTTTGTTGGACGGATATCCACGTACAATCGAACAAGCACATGCTTTAGATAAAACATTGGCTGAACTTGGGATTGAACTTGAAGGTGTTATTAATATCGAAGTAAATCCAGATAGCCTTTTAGAACGCTTAAGTGGTCGTATCATTCATCGTGTAACAGGAGAAACTTTCCATAAAGTATTCAATCCACCAGTTGATTACAAAGAGGAAGATTACTATCAACGCGAAGATGATAAACCGGAGACAGTAAAACGTCGTTTGGACGTTAATATTGCTCAAGGGGAACCAATCATTGCTCATTATCGCGCTAAAGGTCTAGTACATGATATCGAAGGAAACCAAGATATCGATGATGTATTCTCAGACATTGAAAAAGTCTTGTCAAAATTGAAATAAAAGCGTTTTTCAGGCTTGCAATATTGGACAACTAGTGTTACAATTAATTAGTCTGACTTATAATTGTTACCTCTGTGCTCAGAGGGATGAATCGAAATTTATGGAGGTACTTTTGCGTGGCAAAAGACGATGTGATTGAAGTTGAAGGCAAAGTAGTCGATACAATGCCTAATGCAATGTTTACGGTTGAACTTGAAAATGGACATCAGATTTTAGCAACAGTTTCTGGTAAAATTCGTAAAAACTATATTCGTATTTTAGCGGGAGATCGTGTTACAGTGGAGATGAGTCCGTATGATTTGACACGTGGACGTATCACATACCGCTTTAAATAATCGAAAGACTTGGAGGGATAAAAATGAAAGTAAGACCATCGGTCAAACCAATTTGCGAATACTGTAAAGTAATTCGTCGTAATGGTCGTGTTATGGTAATTTGCCCAGCAAATCCAAAACACAAACAACGTCAAGGATAAGATAGAAAGGAGAAAACATGGCTCGTATTGCTGGAGTTGACATTCCAAATGACAAACGCGTAGTAGTTTCATTGACTTATGTCTATGGTATCGGACTTCCAACATCTAAGAAAATTTTAGCAGCTGCTGGAGTTTCAGAAGATATTCGTGTTCGTGATCTTACATCTGATCAAGAAGATGCTATCCGTCGTGAAGTTGACGCAATCAAAGTTGAAGGTGACCTTCGTCGTGAAGTAAACTTGAACATCAAACGTTTGATGGAAATCGGTTCATACCGTGGTATCCGTCACCGTCGTGGACTTCCAGTTCGTGGACAAAACACTAAAAACAATGCTCGCACTCGTAAAGGTAAAGCTGTTGCGATTGCAGGTAAGAAAAAATAAAATAAAATAAGGAGGTAAAAATCTTGGCTAAACCAACACGTAAACGTCGTGTGAAAAAGAATATCGAATCTGGTATTGCTCATATTCACGCTACATTTAACAACACAATTGTTATGATTACTGATGTGCATGGTAATGCAATCGCTTGGTCATCTGCAGGTGCACTTGGTTTCAAAGGTTCTCGTA
The DNA here is from genome assembly GCF_014435245.1 of Streptococcus sp. IMAU 99161. Lineage (NCBI taxonomy): Bacteria > Bacillati > Bacillota > Bacilli > Lactobacillales > Streptococcaceae > Streptococcus > Streptococcus sp. IMAU 99161. The sequence continues at coordinate 123,963 of NZ_JAAPAW010000008.1, forward strand.
AATCTACACCATTTGCTGCTCAAATGGCATCAGAAGCTGCTGCTAAATCTGCTCAAGAACATGGACTTAAATCTGTTGAAGTAACTGTTAAAGGTCCTGGTTCAGGTCGTGAGTCTGCTATTCGTGCACTTGCTGCTGCTGGTCTTGAAGTAACTGCAATCCGCGATGTAACTCCTGTACCGCACAATGGTGCTCGTCCTCCAAAACGTCGCCGTGTATAATCATCAACAATTACACAGCTTTTCGTTTAAGAGGGAGTATAGCAAATGATTGAGTTTGAAAAACCAAATATAACAAAAATTGATGAAAATAAAGATTATGGCGTATTTGTAGTAGAACCACTTGAACGTGGCTACGGAACAACGCTTGGGAACTCACTTCGTCGTGTACTTCTAGCTTCACTTCCAGGTGCAGCTGTTACTTCAATCAACATTGAAGGTGTACTCCACGAATTTGATACAGTTCCAGGAGTTCGTGAAGACGTTATGCAAATCATTCTTAACGTTAAAGGAATCGCCGTGAAATCTTACGTCCAAGACGAAAAGATTATCGAACTTGATGTAGAAGGACCTGCAGAAGTAACTGCCGGAGACATTCTGACGGATAGTGACATCGAAATTGTAAACCCTGATCATTATCTATTTACAATCGGTGAAGGAGCTTCTTTGAAAGCAACGCTTACTGTAAACAGTGGACGTGGCTATGTTCCAGCTGATCAAAACAAAAAAGATGATGCACCAGTGGGAACACTTGCTGTAGATTCAATCTATACGCCAGTGACAAAAGTCAATTACCAAGTTGAACCAGCCCGCGTTGGTAGCAATGATGGATTTGACAAGCTAACCCTTGAAATTTTAACAAATGGGACCATCATTCCAGAAGATGCCTTAGGTTTGTCTGCTCGTATTTTGACAGAACACCTAAATCTATTCACAAACTTAACTGAAATTGCTATTGCAACAGATGTTATGAAAGAAGTAGATACAACTTCTGATGATCGTATTTTAGAGCGTACCATCGAAGAATTAGATCTTTCTGTTCGTTCTTACAACTGTTTGAAACGTGCTGGCATTAACACTGTCTACGATTTGACTGAAAAATCTGAAGCAGAAATGATGAAAGTTCGTAACTTGGGACGTAAGAGTCTTGAAGAAGTTAAAATTAAACTTGCTGACTTAGGCCTTGGGTTAAAAAACGATAAATAGAGGAGGAATACATGGCTTACCGTAAACTAGGACGCACTAGCTCACAACGTAAAGCAATGCTTCGTGATTTGACTACAGATCTTATCATCAATGAAGCAATTGTAACAACTGAAGCACGTGCAAAAGAAATCCGTAAATCAGTTGAAAAAATGATTACTTTGGGTAAACGTGGTGATTTGCATGCACGTCGTCAAGCTGCTGCATTCGTACGTAACGAAGTTGCAACACAAAACTTTGATGAAGAAACAGGTAAATACTCAGAAACAACAGCACTTCAAAAATTGTTCTCTGAATTAGCACCTCGTTATGCTGAGCGCAATGGTGGATATACACGTATCCTTAAAACTGAACCACGTCGTGGGGATGCTGCGCCAATGGCAATCATCGAATTGGTATAATGGTCATCAATTTTGTTGAGTGTTATGATGATGGAATACACTGTTATTCTTAGTCTAGCTCTGGTCTACCGCTGGGGATTTTCCCCAGCGGGAACACTCATCGTATTGGATGAAATAGTAGACGCTTGTTTACGAAATTGCTTTAACTTAAAACAATTTCGTAAGCAGGCGTTTTTTACTTTAGTAGAAAATAAAAATAAATGATATAATGAAAACCAAATACAGAATAGAAAAAAGGAATAAATGTCAAAACAAGAAGCAATTGGATTACTCAAAGAGAAATATCTGAGTCATATGAAACGATCACCTGAGGTCTTTGTTGGGATTGAATTAGAATTTCCTATCGTAGAAGTTCATGGAAAAAAGACTGATATTAATGTTACTAAAAAATTATTTCGAGAGTTAGCATTGGATGTAGAGTTTGAAGTTGAAAAGCGAGATCAAGAAAATAACCCCGTCCAACTAATTCATAGAGCATCAAAGGATCGTATTTTATTTGAACTCAGTTACAATACGATTGAATTTGCATTTGAAAAAGCAAAATCCATTCATCAGGTTGATCAACGCTTTAAGAACTATTTGAAAAAAATACAACCAATGCTTCAACAATACCACCATGAAATCAAAGGATATGGAATTCATCCACAATGGAAGCAAAATGATAATAGACCAGTACAAATTGAACGCTATCAAATGTTAATGGCCTTTCTAGCAATGAAAGGAACAGGTATGGACACCCATCACTACCCTGACTATGGTGCATTCATATGTGGAAATCAACTTCAACTAGATGTAAATCGAGAGAACTATCTACGAGTTATTAATGCATTTAATCAAATTGAGGCTGCAAAGGCCTATCTTTTCCCAAACTCAGAATTTCCAGAAGCATCATGGAATACTAAAATAGCAAGGGATCTCTTTTGGGAAAAATCCTTACATGGTTATTTTGAAGAAAATGTCGGGCTTTATCCTAAGAAATACAGGTGCGAGGATGAATTTTTTGAAAATCTAGCAAAAACAGCGATCTTTACGGCCGTAAGAGGGACTAAATTTTATTACTTTAAACCAATCCGTGTTCAAGATTATTTGGACCAAAACGAAATCGTAGCCTACACAGCTGACGGAAAAGAAACAGTTATCACACCATTAAAAGATGATATCAAACAGCATCGAAGCTACCAATTCCAGGATTTAACATCACGTGGAACAGTGGAATTCAGAAGTACCTGTACACAACCATTAGAAAACACTTTTGCACCAATTGCTTTTGAAGTAGGCCTATTCAACCAATTGGAAAAACTAGAGGAATATCTAGAAAATTGTAAGTTCCTTAATACCAAAGAGAGAGACTTACGAAAATTAAGAAAAAAATATTCAAAAATTAAATTAAGTAAAGAAGAAGAATCTAAAATCCAAGAATTTTCACATGATTTATTAACAATCGCTAGACTTGGATTAATCGAAAGAGGATACGGAGAAGAAATCTATTTAAATTAAAAGAACAACAAAGCCTGTATTAACGGGCTTTGTTGCCTTTTTTGAATGATTTAAAGTACCAATCCCCCAACAAAATAAAAAAACTTAGAAAAAAGTATTGACAGATAAGAAATGGCGTGATATACTAATATAGTT
>NZ_JAAPAW010000009.1:0-52826 GCF_014435245.1 Streptococcus sp. IMAU 99161
TAAGGGAGTTTAGCTCAGCTGGGAGAGCATCTGCCTTACAAGCAGAGGGTCAGCGGTTCGATCCCGTTAACTCCCATTTAAGCGGGTGTAGTTTAGTGGTAAAACTACAGCCTTCCAAGCTGTTGTCGCGAGTTCGATTCTCGTCACCCGCTTTGAACGATTGTTCAATTTACCAAGTTTTTAACTTGGGCGCGTAGCTCAGGTGGTTAGAGCGCACGCCTGATAAGCGTGAGGTCGGTGGTTCGAGTCCACTCGTGCCCATTAATTGTATGGTCCGTTGGTCAAGGGGTTAAGACACCGCCTTTTCACGGCGGTAACACGGGTTCGAATCCCGTACGGACTATATTTTTGGAGGATTACCCAAGTCCGGCTGAAGGGAACGGTCTTGAAAACCGTCAGGCGTGTAAAAGCGTGCGTGGGTTCGAATCCCACATCCTCCTTATTCATATTAACGCGGGATGGAGCAGCTCGGTAGCTCGTCGGGCTCATAACCCGAAGGTCGTAGGTTCAAATCCTGCTCCCGCAATTTGGCTCGGTAGCTCAGTTGGTAGAGCAATGGATTGAAGCTCCATGTGTCGGCGGTTCGATTCCGTCTCGCGCCATCAATTCAATAATTCGGAAGGGTAGCGAAGAGGCTAAACGCGGCGGACTGTAAATCCGCTCCTTCGGGTTCGGGGGTTCGAATCCCTCCCCTTCCATCCTTTACGGGCATAGTTTAAAGGTAGAACTAAGGTCTCCAAAACCTTCAGTGTGGGTTCAATTCCTACTGCCCGTGTTAATAATTATGGCGGGTGTGGTGAAGTGGTTAACACACCAGATTGTGGCTCTGGCATGCGTGGGTTCGATCCCCATCACTCGCCTATTTATTATTTATATTATTGGGGTATAGCCAAGCGGTAAGGCAAGGGACTTTGACTCCCTCATGCGTTGGTTCGAATCCAGCTACCCCAGTTATACTTTGCCGGCGTGGCGGAATTGGCAGACGCGCTGGACTCAAAATCCAGTGTCCGCAAGGACGTGCCGGTTCGACCCCGGCCGCCGGTATAGTATTAAAGACAAGGTTTTCGGACCTTGTCTTTTTCTTTTATTCGTTTAATTTTTGGTGCTGAGTTACTAAAAATTACTAATTCTATAACAAATCATCTAATTTATCCGCTATTTTTTGTTGTTTACTTGGATATAAATGAGAGTAAGTATCTATTGTTGTAGTTATAGATGCATGACCTAGTCTTTCTTTTACAACAAGATAATCTTCTCCTTGATTTATTAGAAGTGAAGCATGTGAATGCCTGAAGTCATGAATTCTTATCTTTTTTAGAGTATTATCTCTTTGTAATATCTTTTTATATTGCTTCTCTATTGAATCTTTAGTTATCGTAATAGGGCTATTTTGGAATATCTGTAGATCATCTAGGTTGGTTGTAAATTCTTTCAATTTTTCATGCTGTATCTGTTTCCACTCTTCTAGTGTCTCCACTAGTTTGGTATTCAAGATGATTCTTCGAGTTCCAGCCTTTGTCTTTGTACTACTAATATATTCTTCACCTTTTTTGACGTATACAGATTTACTTACATGAATTGTATTTGTAGAAAACTCTATATCTTTCCACGTTAGAGCAAGAGCTTCTCCGAGTCTTAGGCCAGTAAAGAATAGAACAGTGAATAGCAACTTTATATTGTATTCATCGTCGTTAAATAGTGTTAAGAAGTGCTTGAATTCTTTTACGGTCCAGAAGTTTAATTTTGCTTTTTCTATTGGCAATTTTTTTAGCAATCCTGCGGGGTGTTCCTTGTAAAATCCCTTTCTTAATCCAACATCCAAAATTTTCTTTAGTAGAATTATAATTTTATTAATAGTATTTGGACTTAGCTTCTTTTCCGAGTTTTGAACATTTTTATCTCTTAAATGTTCTCTGAATTGATAGATATCTTCATACGTTAATTTGGATACATCATCTACTTTTTCAAAATAGCTTTTTATATGCCTGTTATAATTGTTTTCTTGTGTATCTATATAACTTTGTTTTCTGTTGTTTATTTTATCCTCTTCTTTTAAGAGATCATAAAGGATATCGATTGATATTTTTGAGTTGAAACTTTTTTCTTTAAGTTCTACACTTCGTAAGTATTGTTCGGCTTCCAATGCTTCTTTTTTAGTTTTAAATCCTTTTCTTACAATTCTGCGTTGTTTTAAAGATATTGGATTTATACCATTGGAAACATCGACAATCCAAGTTCCGTCTCTACTTTTACGTAAAGCCATAAGCTACGCTTCTTTCTGGAGTTCAATTCCTAGTAGCTCTTCAGCGACACTGGCTGGAATTGTACCAATTCGTTTGTTATCGTAGATGTTAAAACCACGATTAACTAATAGTACCTTGCCGGTATGGATAATCTTTCTTGCAGTTCCTGGAGCAAATCCAAGTTCGATAAGGTCATCTTTTGTTACAGTTTTAATCATGTGATCTCCTTTTCTAATTAGATTAAGTAAGGGGAGGATTAACTCCCCTTGTCTGATACTTATTTTTGTTTTACATCTACTAAATGGATAGCATCCGCCTTGTAATACATTGTCGTGCTAATCATAGTAGCTTGTAAATTGTCAAATGTAACTGGTACCTCGTCCATTGCTTGGATATAGTCATTATCAACTAAAGCTTCCGGATTGTCTACTGAGACTTGGGTTGATTTCTTTTTAAATTGTCCATCTTTGATCGTTACATTGTATTTCCAACCAATGATTTTATCGGTATTGAAACGTCTTTCACTACCATCTCGGTTTTTGATAATTTCTCCGTTTGCATCTGCTCGGACTTCCGTTTCAAATTTTGGAATAACTTCATCCAATTCAAATTTTGTTCCAATGTTATTAAAATTCCAGTCATTTTGTGAAAGCATTTTTGCCATAATTAATTTCTCCTTTTGATATTTTCTTTGATTGTAGGGATCAAATCCTCTCTTTTAAAGAGAATTGTCCTTTCTATTAATCCACTTGCTAAATCTGGTGGATATTCCATATTGTTGAGTGCGAGATAGTTAGACTTCTCATACTCATGCAGTAAGTTATTGTCGTATAGAAATTTATACGCTTTTAGAATAGCTCCAGAACCTTTATAGGTAAACCATTCTAATTTTTGTTCTAGTTCTGTTTTTGGTTTTGAAATAATGATAGAGACAGGTCTTGAGTGACCTAAAAACTTTTCCCAAGATCTCAAAGGTTTTGAGAAGTGACTATCACTATAGAACCTCACTTTTTCTTTGAAATATCCCTTGGTAAAGTTGAGAAGATCTATTTCTGAATGCAACCATTCTTGAATGAAGTAGTGAGCTTTTTCTTTCCTAAGTTCTAACTCAGTTCTTATCCAATTTTCTATATACCGCTTGCTGATACCGAGCTTCTCAGCTCGTTCTAAGCGTTTATCGTAAATTCTAAGTCTTTCATCATCATTGGGTTTTCTCAAATATAAGGTCTGGCCGATTGTTTCATCTCCGTAGGTATTGTAGTAGGTACTTTTTCCATATATAAAGCGTTTCTTCTGACAAATCTTTAGAAGCTGATTAGGAGTGAAATAGGGTGTTTCATTAAAATCATCTATTGCAATATCAATTCGTCTTACTGAAAATTGATTGTAATTGTAGTAGAGGTTGTTCAGAAACTGTCTTTCGGACAGACTATTTGGATTTAATACCATATCTCTATAGAACTCGAGTGCCTGTCCTGACATGACAAGCATGTAGGACGACTCTTTCGCTCCATAGTAGATACGGATATTTCCATAATGAAGCTGGCTATCATAGTTATAGTATTTAAGGCTCCCTATATTCTCAATAAATAGGTCATAGTCAAGAAATAGAATGTCTTCGATTATTTCTCTTGGCGAAAATTCAGTCTTATCAAACTGAATTTGAATCCAGTCAAATACAGAACGTAAATGTTCATTTTTTGCCATAGATTTTGATTCAACTTTTTGCCTAATTTTGCCACCCTTAAAATCTCCGAAACCCTTGGGAATACTGAATTCTTTCGATGGTACACCTAACTTGCAGAGGGTGGTGTTACTACACACCCTCACCAACCTTTGAAAAAGCTCTTTGTCGTTCGTCTGCGCTTACGATTTGTTACGGTCTGCGGTAACATACTCGCTGACCGTAACAAACCTACTTGCCGAACTTCCTACGAGCTTTTTCCCAAGCACCAAATGGAAGTAGTTCAAGTGTTGCGAGAATTTCTTCTTGCTCTTTTTCCAATCGTTGAAATTTCATTTGCAGTTTGTTATTACTGGAATACAAATTCTTAAAATTATCATTCAAGGTAATAAAATCTTCTTTAAGGATTTCAAGTTGCTGAGTAAGAGTGTATTCCTTATGTTTATAAATATCTCCATAGGTTTCCCTTATAGCATCTTTTAATGACATCTCATTTTTCAAATAAGCAATTGTCTTGAAATCCTCAACATCATCATCAGTGAAGTTATAAAAACTCACAAACTGCCGACTATTCCTTGCTTGAACTTTTTTAAACTCATGACCACTAATTTCCTTTATCAAGGTTATCCATTTTTTGGCAGTACTGACAGAGTTTAAACCGTCAACCGTAGAAACAAGTTTATTTATATCCATATTCCCCCCGTTCTAACGGAAAGTGTGGTATAATGATTTTAGAAAAATTTTGTTTAGTCTTTGATTTTGTAGTGATTATCAAAGACTTTTTAATACAATCATAGGCATTTACCTCCGTTTAAATTTTTATCTTTTGGAAAACGTCGGATTATCCGACATAATTATAATACACCCGATTTTAGAGATTGTCAAGAAAAATGTCGTATTTTTCGACATTTTAAATTAATTAGGAGAAAATATGAGCATTTTTGGAGATAATATAAAGAGATTAAGAAAGAATAAGGGCCTAAAACAGCAAGAAATAGCTGAATTATTGGGTGTAAAACGAAATACATACAGTGACTGGGAAAATGGAAAGACGGAACCCAAACTGGAAAACGTTGTTAAAATAGCTCAAATTTTTAATACGACTACTGATGAGTTGTTAGGGCAAACAATATATTCAAAAGCAAGATTAGTTAGATTTTTAGATGACTATGATGTAAGTGATATAAAAAATTGGTCTAAAGAAGAAAGAGATAGCTTTAAATTTGCCATTTTATTTGAAATAATGCAAAGAAATGATAAAATTGGTTTGCTAAACTTAAAGAATAATTTAATTGTAGAGCATAACTTAGATAAAATTGAACGAGAAGTAATTAACACTATTTTTAAAGAAGTGCAATTGGAGTTTCAAGATTTTCCAAATTAGAACACAGTGTAATACCATAGGAATTAAAGTGTTGACAGAGAACTCAATTTGAAATAAGGACAAAAATGCTTTCACAAACCGATTTTGATTTTAAAGGAGAATTTATGAATTTGAAAGGTATAATCTTCGATATGGATGGAGTTATAGTTGATACAGAGTACCAAGATTTTCTAATACAGAAAGATTTTATCAAACACCTTAATCCAAAATCTAGTTACGAAGATTCTGAGCTATTGGTATTAGTTGGTAAATCATATTTTAATCTTTATAGGCTTTTACAGCAATTTATTGGGAAACAATATGATATAAAAACTATAGAAAAAGAATATGCTTCTTTTAGTGATGAGAGATATGAAAAAATTGATTATTCTTTACTTTTTAGAAAAGAAATTCTAAAAATTATTGACTATGCATTGAAAAACGGAATCAAATTAGCTGTAGCATCATCATCAAAATATGAGCATATTAATGAAGTTTTAGAAAGGTGTGACATAAAAAAATATTTTGATGTCATCGTTAGCGGAGAGAATTTTGTAGAAAGTAAGCCAAATCCGTCTATCTATTTAACAACGCTACATAAGTTAGAATTGCAAGCAGAACAATGTATTGCAATTGAAGATTCATACTCTGGAATTGAATCTTCAACTAGCGCCGGAATTGCAACTATTGGTTATTATGATAGCCGATTACCATTTTTTAATGACAAAGCGCAATGGAAAGTTGAAAATATGAAAGAAGTTTTACAAATAATAGAATCACAGAGTCTTTGAGTTGAAAGGCGATGAGGTTCTTGAGGACGTTAGAAAGAAATAAACTTGTTTCATAACGAAATTTAAGGTAACAGCGAACCGCTGAGTGTGTAGCTTTGTTGGTAAAAACGTAAATATTTTTGAGCGAAAGGTATTATGAAGTCACTGGAAACAGTGGCTTTTTGATATTAGTAGGGATGTATTATAGTAACCAATCAAGTTGAGATAGTTGCTTTTATACTAATACATTTTATTTTAATAATGAAGTTTATTACTATAGACACTTGATAGATATGTAAACTAACTACTATACCTCTAATTTTTAACGGACTATAGTTTAATTTGTTTTTTCTGTACTTGATAAGCGAAATCGAATCCCAAGGAAGTCCTTGAACTACCAAACTCCGTATCAAGTTTTTCTGAGTCAGGTGAAATTGTCTAGCTTAATTTGACAAATGAGATAACTAAGAAATAAGATTATCGACTCACTATTTATGGAAGTAGTTATTAAGAGAGAAAGATGAGTTACTAAAAAGGTACTAAATTCTGAAAAAAGTCCCCTTTTTGTGAAAACCAAAAGTTCCAAAAGTCTGTTAAATCAATACCTTGCTACTTAAAAAATGCAAGAATGGAACTCAAAATCCAGTGTCCATTAGGACGTGCCGGTTCGACCCCGGCCGCCGGTATAGTATTAAAGACAAGGTTTTCGAGCCTTGTCTTTTTTTCTTTGTTGTATGTCGAGTTACCAATTTTTTCCATTTTAAAAAGCTCTTTGTCAACTGTAGTGGGTTGATGAAAAGTTACAACCTGGAGAGGACCAAATTGGTTCTCTCCTTTTTCAAGATAATAATATTTTTGTCTTTAATTCCAAGTATCTTTGTTATAAAACTTAATTGTTCCATAAGGTTCTTTCTAATGAGGGTTTGGTCACTTTTTCATTATAGATCTTATGGAGCTTTTTTTACAACAAAACAGACTCCATAATTCCTACAGTGGTTTTACCCACTACAGAAATTATAGAACCAATTTCAATAAGTGTGTTCTTCTTGGAGTATTCTATATATTCGAGGTAACATTATCATGGTATATATCAGGAGAGAAAGGCCTCCAAATATGAATATCAGACCTCCGTTTATATCCTTTTGAAATAGATAAGTAAATACAATGGTACCTATCGGCATAATAGATGTATTTAGTGTGAACAAAGTACTCATTACTCTTCCTAAATAATTTGTTTCAATACTACTTTGAAGATAGGTCATGACGACAATATTTAGAATAACAAGAGTAAATGCGATAATTCCCATGAATAAACCGCCAACGGAAGAAATAATCACTTGGATGTTACTAGTTGCAAATGTAATACCCAAACCAATGATAGAGATAGTTAGAAGAAAAAGCGGGATGCGGATTCTATTAGTGAGAAATGTGTTGGTCTCTTTTTTGTCTGGCAGTAGCGACATAGACACACTGGCTACTAACATTCCAACTGCAGACATTGTTTCCAGGATACCTACTGTTGCATTATCTAATAAGAGTTGCTCTTTGACTACAAATGGCACTCCAATGCTAATGGAAGTATAGAAAAAATTCAGTACAACACTAACAAGAATAATATATTTGACAATCTGATTTTCTTTTAAAAATCGGATAATTTCTTTAACCCCGTGTTGATGGTTTTCATTCTGTTTGATCTCAGCTTCCTGCCCATCGTGTTCATAGAAGAATTTCATGGTAAGTAAGACACCTAAAGCAAGGAGATTTGCAATGATTTCTATGAGAATAAAGTCTGAGAAGCCTAACCAATTGTAAAAAATGACTCCAATAGCTGGGGAAAGCATGGTTGCGATAGCAATGGCGGTTTGTGTAACAGAGCTTAATCGTTGAATTTTTGTATCATTTACTAACTCGTGGATAGAGGCTGAGTAACAAGTATCATTGATGTTAACTGTGATAGAGTGAAGTATGACAAACGGGATTACTAGATATAAGATAGTAGATGAATTCGTTATAGAATAAAAAGCATAAAACAGAAGAAAAATTATAAGCCTAAAGATGAAATTATAAATTAAGATCTTTTTATGACGGTATCGGTCTACTAAATTACCGATTGGAAGCAAGAAAATCAAACTGACTAAAGGATAGATGATCATATTGATTCCAAAACTCATTGCCGATTTTGTTTGGTCCAGTAACATTAATCCTAAAGCAAAACTAAAAGCTTTTCCACTTAAGGAGCTAATAAAACTACTGATAAAGTCTTTAACGATTTGTCTATTAGACATTTGATCACTTATTAAATTTTTAATATTAACCCCCTCCATTCGTGTCAACATTGATTCGGTTATCTAATTCCATTCAATGAACCTGAAAGGTAATCAGATTATTAGATAAACCATAATTTTTGTTAATTAAGATTTTACCAATTATACTAATAAAAGTATATTAAAAAATGTAGAAAGAAAGTAAATTTTTTAAGATTAGTGGTTGTATTATTTAATAACTAAGAAATAAGATTATCGACTCACTGCTTATGGAAGTAGTTATTTAAGAGAGAAAGATGAGTTACTAAAAATTACTATTTAGGATTTGGTGAAATGGCTGCATCTATTGCTGATAATCAATTTGTAAATATGCGTTTTAACTATTTTAGAAATGAATTAGTAGGTTGGAAATATTTGAAGGAATATTTATATTTTTTAAGAAGTAAAGAGTTTTCTTAGTCTTGTATTACTAATAGAGTGTATAATGAACTTATTGCTTCTCAGTATCAGAATACTTTTCCTTAAAAAATTGAGTATGATTTGAAATTTTTCCTTCTCCTTTTTCTTTTTTTGTGATATAATTAACCAGTAAAACATTTACCGGTTAATGAGAAGGAGTTTATTTTGTCTGAAGTTGCTAATAAAATTGATCGTTTTTTAAATTCGATTTTATTATTATCTGAGAATCAGCATGAAATTCTAGTTGGTTCTTGTACTAGTGGCGTTTCTTTAACTAACACGCAGGAACATATCTTGATGTTGGTTGCTGATGAGCCGCTGACAAATTCAGTTTTGTCTAAGAAATTAAATGTCAGTCAGGCGGCTATTACCAAGGCTGTCAAACCGTTGTTGAGTCAGGGTATGCTAGAGACCTATCGTGATGAAAATGATGCACGGGTACTCTATTATCGTTTGACGGATATTGGAAAGCCGATTGCATTGGAGCATCAGCATCACCATCTGCATACACTTCATACGTATGAGGATGTGTTGGGGAAATTTACTCAAAATGAACAAGGTGTGATTTCTCGTTTCTTAGAATTATTAGAAAGGGAGTTGTGATTTGAGGTATATTACGGTTTCGAATTTATCTTTTTATTATGATCGCGAACCGGTCCTCGAAGGAATTCATTATTATTTAGATAGTGGTGAGTTTGTGACATTGACTGGTGAGAATGGGGCCGCAAAGTCTACCTTGATCAAGGCTAGTCTTGGGATTTTGAAGCCTAAAATTGGTTCTGTAGAGATTTCAAAGACAAATGTAAATGGAAAAAAATTGCGGATTGCTTATTTACCTCAACAAATTGCCAGTTTTAATGCAGGATTTCCAAGTACGGTTTATGAATTTGTGAAGTCAGGCCGTTATCCGCGGAAAGGTTGGTTTCGCAAATTAAATGAGCATGATGAACAACATATTCTTAAAAGTTTGGAATCTGTTGGAATGTTAGAGCATAAGAATCAAGCGATTGGATCTTTGTCTGGTGGTCAAAAGCAACGAGCGGTCATTGCAAGGATGTTTGCATCTGATCCGGATATCTTTATTTTGGATGAACCGACAACGGGGATGGATGCCACAACAAAGAGTGATTTCTATGAATTAATGCACCATAGTGCGCATCATCATCAAAAATCTGTTTTAATGATTACCCATGACCCTGAAGAGGTAAGTCAGTTTGCGGATCGCAATATTCATTTGGTGCGAGACCAGAGCTCTCCTTGGAGATGTTTTAACGTCCATGGGACTGAAGGGGAGGGTTACCATGCTTGATTTATTTCAGTATGATTTTATGCAACGAGCCTTACTAGCCATGATTGCCATGAGTCTATTTTCTCCGGTATTAGGGATTTTTTTGATTTTGAGACGGCAGAGTCTGATGAGTGATACGCTGAGTCACGTTTCTTTGGCAGGGGTTGCTTTTGGGCTTTTCCTGGGGATTTCTCCAACGCTTTCGACCATGTTGATAGTGATTGTAGCAGCGGTCTTTCTAGAGTATTTGAGGACCTTATTTAAAGACTTTATGGAAATCGGGACGGCAATTTTAATGTCAACCGGTCTTGCACTCGCCTTGGTCCTGATGCGTGGTGGCGGAAAGAGCTCGATGAGTCTGGATCAGTATTTGTTTGGTTCGACCTTAACGATTACAGATGAGCAGGTGCTGGCCTTGTTTATGATTGCCTTCGTTGTATTGGTGCTGACAGCCTTATTCTTGCGTCCCATGTATATTTTGACGTTTGATGAAGATACGGCCTTTGTCGATGGGCTTCCGGTTCGGACCATGTCTATCTTATTTAATGTAGTAACAGGGATTGCTATCGCCTTAATGATTCCTGCAGCAGGATCGTTACTAGTTTCAACCATCATGGTCTTACCGGCTAGTATTGCGCTGAAACTAGGGAAGAACTTTCGTGGGGTCATGCTGATTGCAGTCATCATTGGCTTTATCGGGATGTTTAGTGGATTGATTTTGTCTTATTTTGCAGATACACCAGCAAGTGCTAGCATCACGCTCTTATTTGTGGCTCTGTTCTTGCTTGTGAATCTTGGATCACGTTTGAGGAAGTAAATATGAAATATAAAAAAATAGGTCTAATGTTGTTGGTGGCTTTTGTCCTTTTCTTGACAGCTTGTGGAAAAAGCCAGAGTAAAAATGGGAAACTGAAAGTGATGACCACTTTTTATCCTGTTTATGATTTTACAAAAAATATTCTTGGAGATGAAGGAACGGTGGATCTGCTGATTGGAGCGGGGTCTGAGCCTCATGAGTATGAACTGTCTGCTAAGGGACGGGCCATGATTCAAGATTCAGATGTCTTTGTCTATGAAAATGAAAACATGGAAACATGGGTTCCAAATCTTTTGAAATCCATGAAGGATAAGAAAACCAAAGTGATCGATGCTACCAAGGGCATGGTCTTGCTTCCGGGATTGGAAGAGGAACATGAACACGAAGGGGGCGAAGAACACCATCATGAATATGATCCTCACCTTTGGCTTTCTCCACATCGTGCCATGAAGATGGTAGAGTCGATTCGCGATCAGTTGGTGGCAGCTTATCCCGATAAGAAAAAGACGTTTGAGAAAAATGCGCAAGCTTATTTGAAGAAGTTACAGGCTTTGGATCAAGCGTATCAGGATGGCTTGAAAGATGCGAAGCAAAAGAATTTTGTGACCCAACACGCGGCTTTCCGTTACTTGGCCTTGGATTATGGCTTGAACCAGGTGGCTATTTCGGGGATTTCACCTGATAGCGAACCTTCTGCTGCACGATTGCGTGAATTGACAGAGTATATCAAGAAAAATGAGATCAAGGTGATTTACTTTGAGGAAAATGCTTCTAAGTCTTTGGCGAAAACCTTGTCTTCTGAAGCTGGTGTTGAGTTGGCTGTCTTAAATCCTTTGGAAAGCCTGACGGATCAAGAAATGAAAGATGGCGAAGACTACGTGTCTGTCATGAAGGAGAATCTGAAGGCGCTAGAGAAAACAACGTCACAAGCTGGCAAGGACATTCAACCGGAACATGAGGAAGATACTAAGACGGTTCAAAAGGGCTATTTCGAGGATAGTCAAGTGAAGGATCGTAGCTTGGCCAATTATGCGGGAGATTGGAAATCCGTTTATCCATACTTGCAAGATGGAACTTTGGATCAGGTCTTTGATTACAAGGCAAAATTAAATCCAACCATGACTGCTGCTGAGTATAAGGAATATTATACCAAGGGTTACCAAACAGATATTGATCGGATCAAGATTGATAAGGATTCAATGGAGTTTTATCAAAAAGGTTCTTCTAAGAAATATACCTATAAATACGTAGGTAAGCACATTTTGACTTATAAGAAGGGGAATCGTGGTGTTCGTTATCTCTTTGAAGCGAAAGAGAGCGATGCGGGAGACTTCAAATATGTTCAATTTAGTGACCATGAAATTACTCCGGTAAAGGCAGCTCACTTCCACATTTTCCATGGAGGAAAGAGTCAAGAGGCGCTCTATGATGAGTTAGAAAATTGGCCAACTTATTATCCTTCGAATTTATCTGGATTAGAAGTGGCACAGGAAATGGTGGCTCATTCATAATCCGTATGCAAAGAAGTTGGGAGGAAACTCTCAGCTTCTTTTTGGTCTAAAATAGGGAGTGAAGCTTGTAAAATACTGGAAAATACGTTACAATGAAAGGGCTTTAAATAAAAATGTATGGGGAATTTTAAATGAAAAAAGTTGGTGCAATGTTAGTAGGCCTTTTCAGTGTGGTCTCGTTGGTAGCTTGTTCGCAGCAGAGTGCGAGTGAAAAAACAGCCACATCTTCTAGCCAAACGAGTGTTTCTTCTGAAGTGAAAAAGACGGTAGCTTCTAGTTCAGAAGCCAAGGAGAAAGAACACAAGGAAGAGAAAAAAGAAGTGAAGAAAATAGATCTTGAAGCGATTGCTAATGGGGATTACAGCAGTATTGCTGGTGTCTGGCAAGATGATAAAGGAAACAAGCTGGTCTTTAACGACAAAGGTTTGGTTTCTCAAGAGTTAGAGGGCTATGGGGCTTCTTTGACGGATTATGGAACAGCTTCTGAAGGTATCTATGGAGGTCGCGATGGAGGCTTCTTGTTGGAGTATATTCCTGCTGGAGTGAGCATTGGCGACCAAGTCGATGACCAAGGGCAAGTCGTATTTAAGGACTCCTCAGACACCACTAAAAATCGCTTGTGGTCTGGTGTTGGACAAGCTAGTTTCGCAGAACAAGGATCTTTCTACTACCATGTCGGAGATCAATAAAAATACAAAAAGGGAATAGGACAGGAGCAACTGGAACGAGTTGTGCTTCTATCTTATTCCCTTTTTAATCTGCACTTTACGGGCTTTGTATCTTGAGTTTTCCAACTAGTATTTGGGCTTCGATGGTGATTTCTGTGAGACGGGTCCAGTTGATTTTTTCTTGGTCAACATGAAATAAAAGAGGGGTCATGGCGAGGAGCGCCTGACGTTCTTCAGGAGTTAAACTCTTGGTGAGGCTGACCGTTTCGGATGAGAGGATCTGACAGTGATCTTCAAAGTGCTCCAAAATTTCCTGGTTGGAGTAAGATTGCTTGGCCAATTGATCTTGGGCCAACTGACGAATTTCTTTCAGATGAGAAGAGGTTGGGACGACCTTAATGATCACCCCTTCTGTCTTTAAGACACGTTCAAATTCAGCGTAATTAGCCGGGGAGAAGATGTCCAAAATGACCTCCATACTCTTAGATTGAATGGGTAAATGAGCTAAATCTCCTACAAACCAATTGACCTTCCAGCTAGCGTCACTCTTGGCAGCTAGTTGCACAGATTCCTTTGAAAGATCAAATGCATAGAAAGTAGCTTCGGGATAGGCTTCTTGTAGTTTTCGGGAGTAATAACCTTCCCCGCAGCCGATATCTAGAATTCTGGCATCATTGGTCGGAATTTTTTGTCCGATCGCTGATAGAATCGGCTCATAAAACCCTGCTTCTAAGATCAGCTGGCGATTCTGGAAATTTTCTTTGTCATAGTCCTTTGATTGTTTGATCTGGGGAGCCAGGTTGACATAGCCAAATTTCGCCAAATCAAAAGAATGGCTCTTGGGACATTTAAAACTGGTCCCCACAAGTTCTATGTCCAGTTGACAGATGGGACAGGCAAAAGCCGTTGCAGTCTGAAATCGTTGTAATTTTGGTTTGATCGGTGTATTCATATTAGTAGTGTAACAAAAGAGCCTCTAGATAGCAACTGATGCTTTAATGGGACTAAGTCACACTTTTTAAACGGTTCTACGCGGTATTGAGTGGACCTTGAGTTTCTTTATCTAATTTTGTCCACTGGATTGTTCAGGACAGTTTTCAATTCAGGACAATATTTACTTACCTCAAATTCAATGATCTCATATTGAGCAATCTCATTTTGATAGAATGGATCGTGTGTAATGATTTCTTGAACGGCTTCTTTATTTTTAGCTCTCATGAGAATGATACCGCCGGTTCTTGGATTTTTTCTTCCAGATGCGATAAAATGACCTTTTGTATAATACTGATTTAAAAAATCTATGTGTTTTTCTAAGAATTTTTCAACTTCATCAAGGGGCTTGATATAGGTAAGATTTACAATAAACATAAGTGACTCCTTTAAAATAAATGATAAATAGATTATAATACTTTACAAACTACCTGAATAGTAGGCACATTTTTGTAAGGAGAAAAAATGTTAACAAATAAAAATTGGAACTGTAGTATGTCTCGAGTCCTAGATGTGGTTGGTGGGAAATGGAGGATGAATATATTATGGGTTATAAACAAGCATAAGAGAGTCCGTTTCAATCAATTGAGAAGAGAAGTTGAAGGGATTACAACGATCAGTTTGACACGTGGATTAGATGTTTTAATAGAGAACCAATTGATTGAGAAATATGATTATGAGTCTCTGCCTCTTCATACAGAATATGAGCTGACAGAAAAAGGTAAGTCACTGATGCCGATTTTAAAGGACTTGAATCAATGGGGAAAAGAATGGTTGCATTAAATTTTCTTCTTTTTGTCACTTTCATCTTGCCACTTAGGTTCTCATTTTGACCGCTTATCCCAAAAGGCCGTTTTTTAAACGGCTTTTTTGCTAGACTGATATTGTCAAAAAGGAGAGAGAACATGATTTTACAAGCTAAAAACATCAGTAAACGGTATGGAAATCATCTAGTGGTTGATCATATTCACCTACAGTTTGAAAAGGGAACGTTTAATGCGATTCTAGGACCAAATGGGGCGGGGAAATCAACGACGATTTCCATGTTGATCGGTTTGAAACAACCAACGCAAGGCGAAATAATCTATGAACCCGGTACTAAAATTGGTGTGGTCTTCCAAACCAGTGTTTTAGATGAGATGCTGACGGTTAGGGAAAATCTGACCATTCGTGCTAAACAGTACAAAGGACTAAAACCAAATCGTGTGGCTGATCTTATTGATCGACTAGGCCTATCAGCTTTCCAAAAGCAGAAATATGGGACGCTTTCAGGCGGCCAAAAGCGTCGGGTTGACATTGCGCGTGCTCTACTGCACGGTCCAGATCTTCTGTTCTTAGATGAGCCAACAACGGGTTTGGATATCCAAACTCGAAAGTCTATTTGGGATTTGCTCTATCAATTGCAGAGGGAAGAGGGAATGACCGTTGTACTGACCACGCATTATCTTGACGAAGCAGATGAAGCTGATCAAATTTATATTGTAGACCATGGGAAAGTGATTGCTCAAGGATCGGCACTAGATATTAAGAGCCAATATGCTACTAATATCTTAAAGATTCGTTTCAAGGAGAGACAGCAGATAGAAAGTCTCAAATCTTCGGGAATGTCAGTAGAGCAACAAAGTCAATTGGAGTATGTTCTTCGACCCGAGAGTGAAAGGGAAGCCATTGATTACCTGGTACAAGTTAGAGATAAATTAGCCCATTTTGAGTTTCGTCCAGGGACCATGGATGATGCCTTTATTGCACTTACAGGAAGGGAGGTTCGCTAATGTTAGCCTTACTAAAGCGAAATTTTTTATTGTATTTTAGGAATCGTTCAGGTGTTTTCTTCTCCTTGTTGGGAGCCTTGATTTCCTTTATTCTCTATATTATTTTTCTTCAAAAAAATCTAACAGATGCCTGGGCTCAGCTTCCCAATGGTGCTCCTGTGTTAAATAATTGGTTGATGAGCGGGACGCTGGCAGTGACAGGTATCACAACGAGTCTGGCTGCCTTGACTCAGTTGGTAAAGGACCGTGAACATCAAGTAGATCAGGATCTTTATTTATCGGATCAAGGAAAGTGGCGGTTAGCATTTTCGTATCTAACGAGTGCAATCATCATTTCTTTTTCCATGCAGATCCTTATGTATGTGCTGATGTGTGGCTATTTTAGAGAAGTTCCCAAACTATCCATACTACCTGAAGTTCTCCTCATTATGTTGCTTAGTAGCCTGCTTTCTAGCTTGGTGAATGCCATTTTTGTTCACTTTTTCCAATCAGTAGATAGTCTTGGAAAGTTTGCGACCATAGTGGGTACAGCTTCTGGTTTTTTGGTAGGGACTTATGTACCTTTGGGCGTTCTACCTAATTTTGCTCAACTACTAATGAAATGTACCCCGGCTACTTATATTGCTGCACTTTATCGACAAGTACTCATGAAAGAAGCATTAAGTGAGACCTTTAAAGGTCAAGATAATCTTCTTCAAGAGTTTCAAGAAAAAATGGGTGTTCAACTCAAGTGGCAAGCTTTATTGACAAAGGAACAAACATACCTTATAGTGTTAGGAGGGATTCTTCTAGCTTTGGGGATTTGGATTTCCTTGGCAAAAAGATCGAGTAAAAGAAAGTAAGTGAGAATTGGAGTAGGAATGAAGATTCGTTTTGAGGAAAAACAAGATATCCCAGAAAACGACCCCTGTGTGGTCATTCAAGCCAAGCAATTATCTGATCAAGCACGAGAGGTGATGGAGTATCTCGAACAGTTTTCGACAGTGAATCAAGTAGTGATCCCTATCAAAACAGATGATCATTTGATCATGGTGAAAATTGATGACATTATTCTAGCCGAGATTGATAAGAATCAGCTAACCATTTATACGACAGACAAAACGTTCACCATCAGAGATACTTTGATAAATTTTCAACATCGGATTAATCGTCGTAATTTTTTACAGATATCACGCCACGCGGTGATGAATATCGACCATTTAGAATCGCTATCGGATAGTTTTTCAGGCAATATGATGGCTAAACTGACACGTGGAGTAAAATCAAGTGTCAGTCGGAAATATATCAAATCCTTGATGGATTATTTAGGGGTATAGGAGAAAGTGATGAAACGAGTTATAGCTTATTTTGTATCTGGTATGAGGACAGGCTCCTTCTTTTATTTGTGTTTGGTGTTATTATCCCATGTCTATACCAACATCGTCTATCCTGCTGTAAATGTCCGCAACATCCTGGCGATCTTTTTAATGAGTGGAACAATGGGAGTCTTGACCTTCATTCTTGAGGAAGAGGAGTTTTTGACCTATAGTTTGCGTGTGGCCTTGCATTTAGTTGTGACAGCTACCATTTTAGCATTGACCTACTTGTTTTTTGGCTGGGGGACAGCCTTACGGAGCCCGATTCCTTGGTTGATCTTTCTAGCCATTTACGGCCTGATCTGGCTGTACCAGATTTGGCAACTCCATAAAAAAACTCAACGAATCAACCAAGCTTTGTTGCATCGCAGAAAAGGGAAATAGTCTCAGAAAAAAGTGTATAAGAAAACCACGAAGTTCATACGAAACTTCGTGGTTTTACTTTCTTAATAAGTCAAAACAAAGTATTTTTTCTTACCGCGACGGATAACGGTCAATTCATTTTCTAATTTATCGCTGTCGCTCAAGACATAGTCAAGGTCCTGGATGCGTTCGCCGTTGACGTAGATCGCTCCATTTTGAACATCTTCGCGGGCTTGGCGTTTAGAATTCACTACACCAGCTGTGACCAAGAGTTCAACAATGTTGAGGTTGTCTTCTTCTTGGACCTGGTAGTTTGGCACACCACGAAGGCCCTGTTTGAGTTCTTTGACAGACAAGTTCTTGATGTTTCCTGCAAAGAGTTGTTCCGTGATGTTGAGGGCTTCTTTGTAGGCTTCTTCACCGTGAACGAGGGTGACCACTTCACGCGCCAAGATCTTTTGAGCCAAACGTTCATGAGGAGCAGCTTCAAACTGTTTGCGGATCTCTTCGATTTCGTCCAGTGACAAGAAAGTGAAGATTTTCAAGAAGCGTACAGCATCGGCATCCATGACATTCATCCAGAATTGGTACATTTCGTATGGAGATGTTTTGTCTGCATTGAGCCAGACCGCATTGCCTTCTGATTTACCGAATTTCTTACCAGTTGCATCTGTGATCAAAGGAACAGTCATAACATGACCCGTCTTATCTGCTTTACGGCGCATCAACTCAGTACCCGCTGTCATGTTCCCCCATTGGTCAGATCCACCGATTTGAAGGGTTACATTGTGTTCTTGGTTGAGGACGTAGAAGTCATAGCCTTGCATGATTTGGTAGGCAAACTCTGTGTAAGAAATTCCTGTCTCAATCCGTTTTTTAACAGATTCCTTACTCATCATAGCATTGACCGTAAAATATTTCCCGACATCCCGAAGGAAGTCAATAAAGCTAATGCTTCCGAACCAATCGTAGTTGTTGACCATTTCGGCTTTATTGTCACCATTTTCAAAATCGAGGAAACGAGACAATTGCCCTTGAATGGAGCGAACCCATTCTTGTACGGTTTCTTTTGTTTGGAGACTACGTTCAGCATCTTTGAAGGACGGATCTCCAATGAGACCAGTCGCACCGCCAACGAGCGCATACGGTTTGTGGCCTGCTAGTTGAAGGCGACGGCTCGTCAAGATGGCAACCAAGTGACCAAGGTGAAGGCTGTCAGCAGTTGGATCATAACCAGTATAATAAGAAACCTGACCTTCTTCTAGTGCTTTGCGCAAGGCTTCTTCATCCGTTGTTTGAAATACCAAACCACGCTCTTTTAGCTCATCAAAAATGTGCATGTGTCTTTTCTCCTTTATTTATTCATTTGTTCATCCTTCTATTCTACCATAAACCAAGGAAATGGCAATGATTTCCATCATTTTCTTACATCTCTGATAAGGAACTATCAAGAATTCTTGCGCGCTTGTGATTGAAATCGGAGGGCCTAATCTGCTATAATATAGGGAACAAGGAGAAAGAATCAGTGAATCAATTCAAAGAGAAGATGCAAGAATATTGGAAGAAGATCCAACAATTCTTTTCAAAACTGTACAAAGATATTTCCAAGAAGGAAAAAAATGAAGAAAGTGGCTGGTCTGTTGGTGATATAGTTGCGACCTGTTTGCGGACCCTCAAACTCTTGTGGGATGTGATGATTGCCCTGTTCGTGTGCCTCTTTTTATTTGGTGCAGGGATCGGGATTGGTTATGCAGCGAGCCTTTTTAGCAATGTCAAGGTTCCAAAAACTGAGCAGTTGATCCAACAGGTTCGTGATGTCAGCAGCGTTTCAAAATTGACCTATTCTGACAAGAGCTTGATTGCAGAGGTGGACAGTGACTTGATCCGTACACCTGTAGCGGGAGATGCTATTTCGGACAATGTCAAAAAGGCTGTGATTGCGACAGAAGATGAGAACTTTGAAAGCCATAATGGGGTTGTGCCCAAAGCGGTTCTTCGGGCAACGCTCGGATCTGTTGCAGGTGTTGGTTCTTCTAGTGGGGGATCGACCTTGACCCAGCAATTGATCAAACAACAAGTCGTTGGAGATGCGCCTACCTTTACCCGTAAGGCAACGGAAATTGTAGATGCCTTGGCTTTGGAGCGGGGGATGGATAAAAATGAGATCCTCACAACCTACTTAAATGTTTCGCCTTTTGGACGAAACAATCGGGGACAAAATATTGCAGGTGTGGAAGCCGCAGCTCAAGGGATTTTTGGAGTCCCTGCCAAAGACTTGTCTGTCCCACAAGCGGCTTTTATTGCTGGCTTGCCTCAAAGCCCCATCGTCTATTCTCCTTATGCAGCAGATGGTAGCTTAAAGAAAAAAGAAGATCTTGAGCTTGGTTTAGCGCGTGCCAAAGACGTCTTGTTCAATATGTACCGAACAGGAGTCCTGTCGAAAAAAGACTACGAAACCTATGCCCAATATGATTTGACCAAGGACTTCCTTGCTTCTGATGGGATCGAGAAAACACCACATGACTACCTCTACTTCCAAGCAATGGCAGAAGCAAAAGACGCCATGTATGATTACTTGATCAAGCGTGACAATGTGACCAAGCAAGACCTTAAAAATAATGAAACAGTCAAGTCTTATCAAGCATTAGCTGAAACTGAATTGCGAGAAGGTGGCTACACCATTCAAACAACCATTAATAAGCCTGTTCACAATGCGATGCAGGCTGCAGTCGCGAATTTTGGAAGCGTCTTGGATGATGGGACGGGACTTGTAGAAGTTGGGAATGTCCTGATGGACAACCGAACGGGTGCTGTTTTAGGATTTATCGGTGGTCGGAATTTTGATGGTAACCAAAACAACCACGCCTTTGATACAGAACGTTCCCCAGGATCTGCTATCAAGCCATTGTTGGCCTATGGGATTGCGATCGACCAAGGCTTGATGGGAAGCAATAGCATCCTCTCAAACTACCCAACTAATTTCTCAAGTGGGGAGCCGATCATGCACGTCGACAGTAAAGGGACTGCCATGATGGACCTCCGTGAGGCTCTGAATACCTCATGGAATATTCCAGCTTACTGGACTTACCGGACCCTTCGTGAAAAGGGTGTGGATGTCCCATCCTACATGAAGAAAATGGGCTATGATATCCCTGAATATGGCATTGAGAGTCTGCCAATGGGGGGAGGAATTGAGGTCACCGTTGCCCAACATACCAATGGTTTCCAAACCATTGCTAATAATGGGAATTACCTCAAACGCTACATGGTAGAGCAAATCATCGACCGAGATGGGGATGTAGTCTACAAGCACGAAGCAGATCCAGTTCGTGTCTACTCTCCGGCAACAGCAACCATTATGCAAGACCTTTTGCGTGGTGTACTCACTTCAGGGGCTACGACGACCTTCAAGAACCGGATTGGTCAAGTCAATCCAACCCTGGCAGGTGCTGACTGGATTGGAAAAACTGGTACAACCAACTCCAATGGCGATATGTGGTTGATGTTGTCGACGCCAAAGGTTTCTTTGGGTGGCTGGATTGGCCATGATAACAATGCGTCCATGCAGACCTTGACTGGTTACAATAACAATGCCCAGTACATGGCTCAGTTGGCCAATGCAATTTACCAAGCAGATCCAAGTCTCTTTGGAGTTCAGGATAAATTTACGCTCGATAAGAGTGTGATTCGTTCGGATGTTTTGAAGTCAACAGGTGAGAAACCAGGACGTGTCAATGTCAATGGCAAAGATGTAGATGTGAGTGGGCAAACTGTGACAAGCCTTTGGGCTAAGAATGGTGCTCCGACGACTCAATACCATTTTGCGATTGGGGGATCAGACAGTGATTATCAAAGTGCTTGGGCAGCCATTTTAGGAAATGGTAGTGGCAGTCAAAACAATAACCGAAATAACAATCATTCAAACCGAAGCGGTTCAAATCGAAGGTGATCAAATTTTGCGCAAAGACTTGATTTTTCAAGGGAAAAACGGTATAATAAAGGTAACTAATTTGTCGTGTGCTTTATTTGAAATATTGTCCAAATAAGAGCTTACAGCAGTTAAATCATACTTGAATAAGTCGATTTAGCTGCTCTTTTTGTGCCTATTTTTCAGAAAAAACCTAGTTTGTTACATAAACTTAATCTTTCTAAAAATTACAAAAACGGCAAATGAGGTGGAGAGATCGCTCTTCACGTGATGCAAATCACACAATTGTAGTTAAAACCGGATAGGTGGTGAAAGTTATTTTACCAAGCTATCCTAGTATGGAAAAAGGAGCTAAAAACTTTGGCAGGACATGACGTTCAATACGGGAAACATCGGACCCGTCGTAGTTTTTCAAGAATCAAAGAGGTTCTTGATTTACCAAACTTGATTGAAATCCAGACAGACTCATTCAAAGATTTCTTGGATCATGGCTTGAAGGAAGTATTTGAAGATGTGCTTCCTATCTCAAACTTCACGGATACAATGGAATTGGAATTTGTGGGTTATGAAATCCGCGAGCCCAAGTATTCGCTCGAAGAAGCCCGCATCCACGATGCCAGCTACTCAGCACCAATCTTTGTGACCTTCCGTTTGGTCAACAAAGAAACAGGTGAAATTAAGACACAAGAAGTCTTCTTTGGTGATTTCCCAATCATGACCGAAATGGGAACCTTTATCATCAACGGTGGAGAACGGATTATCGTATCTCAGTTGGTGCGTTCACCAGGTGTCTACTTTAATGACAAAGTGGACAAAAACGGTAAGGTCGGTTATGGATCAACGGTTATCCCGAACCGTGGGGCATGGTTAGAGCTTGAAACCGACTCAAAAGACATTGCTTACACACGCATTGACCGTACGCGTAAAATTCCATTTACAACGCTTGTGCGTGCTCTTGGATTCTCAGGAGACGATGAAATCATCGATATCTTTGGGGACAGCGAATTGGTTCGCAATACCATTGAAAAAGATATTCATAAAAATCCAATGGATTCTCGGACAGATGAAGCCCTCAAAGAAATCTATGAGCGTCTTCGTCCAGGTGAACCTAAGACAGCTGAAAGCTCACGTAGCTTGTTGGTAGCCCGTTTCTTTGATCCACGTCGCTATGACTTGGCCCCTGTTGGTCGCTACAAGATCAACAAGAAACTCAATATCAAGAACCGCTTGTTGAACCAAACGATTGCAGAACCGTTGGTGGATGCTGAAACTGGAGAAATCCTTGTAGAAGCAGGTACTGTATTGACGCGCGATGTGATCGATAGCATCTCTGAACAATTGGATAATGGCTTGAACAAGATCACCTATATTCCAAATGATGCGGCTGTTTTGACTGATCCAGTTGAATTGCAAAAATTCAAAGTGGTCTCACCAAATGATCCTGATCGTGTCGTTACCGTCATTGGTAATGCAAACCCATCTGATAAAGTTCGTGTGGTGACTCCTGCTGATATTCTTGCTGAGATGAGCTACTTTCTCAATTTGGCTGAAGGCCTTGGACGTGTGGATGATATTGACCACCTTGGAAATCGTCGGATTCGTGCCGTTGGTGAATTACTTGCCAACCAAGTCCGTCTTGGACTTTCACGGATGGAGCGTAACGTTCGTGAACGGATGTCTGTTCAAGATAACGATGTCTTGACACCACAACAAATCATCAATATTCGTCCTGTCACTGCAGCAATTAAAGAATTCTTTGGTTCTTCACAATTGTCTCAGTTCATGGACCAACACAACCCACTTTCTGAGTTGTCCCACAAGCGTCGTTTATCTGCCTTAGGACCTGGTGGTTTGACACGTGACCGTGCTGGATATGAAGTGCGTGACGTGCACTACACTCACTATGGGCGGATGTGTCCAATCGAAACACCTGAAGGACCAAATATCGGTTTGATCAATAACTTGTCATCATACGGACACTTGAACAAATATGGCTTCATCCAAACACCATACCGTAAGGTAGATCGTGAAGCAGGCGTTGTGACAAATGAAATCGTCTGGTTGACAGCTGATGAAGAAGATGAGTACATCGTAGCACAGGCCAACTCTAAGTTGAATGAAAAAGGTGGCTTTGCTGAGCCAATCGTAATGGGACGTCATCGCGGTAACAACCAAGAGTTCCCGTCTGATCAAGTTGACTATATGGACGTTTCTCCAAAACAGGTAGTTGCCGTTGCGACAGCATGTATTCCTTTCTTGGAAAACGATGACTCCAACCGTGCCCTTATGGGTGCCAACATGCAACGTCAGGCTGTGCCATTGATTGATCCAAAAGCACCATTTGTTGGTACGGGTATGGAATACCAAGCAGCTCATGACTCAGGAGCTGCAGTTATTGCACAACATGGTGGTAAGGTTACCTATGCAGATGCGGATAAGGTGGAAGTTCGTCGGGAAGATGGTTCTTTGGACGTCTACCATGTTCAAAAATTCCGTCGTTCAAACTCCGGTACAGCCTACAACCAACGTACTCTTGTAAAAGTTGGTGAAACCGTTGAAAAAGACGACTTTATCGCTGACGGTCCATCGATGGAAAAAGGGGAAATGGCCCTTGGTCAAAACCCAATCGTCGCTTACATGACTTGGGAAGGGTATAACTTCGAGGATGCCGTTATCATGAGTGAACGCTTGGTGAAAGAAGATGTCTACACATCTGTTCACTTGGAAGAATTCGAATCAGAAACGCGTGATACCAAGTTAGGCCCTGAAGAAATTACCCGTGAAATTCCAAACGTCGGTGAAGATGCTCTTCGTGACTTGGATGAAACAGGTATTATCCGTATTGGTGCGGAAGTAAAAGAAGGAGATATCCTTGTCGGTAAAGTAACACCGAAAGGTGAAAAAGATCTTTCTGCTGAAGAACGTCTCCTTCATGCCATCTTTGGAGATAAATCTCGTGAAGTGCGGGATACGTCTCTTCGTGTCCCTCACGGTGGAGATGGAGTCGTTCGCGATGTCAAAATCTTTACGCGTGCAAACGGAGATGAATTGCAATCGGGTGTCAACATGTTGGTTCGTGTTTACATCGCTCAAAAACGGAAGATCCGCGTCGGAGATAAGATGGCCGGTCGTCACGGAAACAAAGGGGTTGTCTCTCGTATCGTTCCTGTAGAAGACATGCCTTACCTTCCAGACGGAACTCCAGTCGATATCATGTTGAACCCACTTGGGGTGCCATCTCGTATGAATATCGGTCAGGTTATGGAACTTCACCTTGGTATGGCGGCTCGTAACTTGGGCATCCACATCGCAACACCTGTCTTTGATGGAGCAAGTTCAGAGGATCTCTGGGATACGGTCAAAGAAGCTGGTATGGATAGCGATGCTAAGACGGTTCTTTATGATGGCCGTACCGGTGAGCCGTTTGACAACCGTGTTTCTGTCGGTGTCATGTACATGATCAAGCTTCACCACATGGTTGATGATAAACTCCATGCCCGTTCAGTCGGACCATACTCAATGGTTACTCAACAACCACTCGGAGGGAAAGCTCAGTTTGGTGGACAACGTTTTGGGGAAATGGAAGTGTGGGCCCTTGAGGCTTATGGTGCATCAAATGTCCTTCAAGAAATCTTGACCTACAAGTCAGACGATGTCAATGGACGTTTGAAAGCCTATGAAGCGATCACCAAAGGAAAACCAATTCCAAAACCAGGTGTGCCAGAATCCTTCCGCGTTCTTGTCAAGGAATTGCAATCACTTGGTCTTGACATGCGTGTCCTTGACGAAGATGATCAAGAAGTGGAACTTCGTGATCTCGACGAAGGGGAAGACGATGATGTGATTCACGTGGATGACCTTGAAAAAGCACGTGAAAAAGCAGCTAAGGAAGCTAAAGCAGCCTTTGATGCGGAAGAAGCAGAAAAATAATCAGTCAAAATGATTGTCTTGTGAGAAACCAATGTTTCTGATAGGATGATTCGATAATAAGATACAGACACAAGGAGGTGGTGAGAAAGTTGGCCTTCTTCCCCCGCCTAATCTGTATCCAAATGAAACAAGTATGAAAACAAGGAAAGGTAAGAAATAGTGGTTGATGTAAATCGTTTTAAAAGTATGCAAATCACCCTAGCTTCTCCAAGCAAGGTCCGTTCATGGTCTTATGGAGAGGTCAAGAAACCTGAAACAATCAACTACCGTACATTGAAACCAGAACGTGAAGGTCTCTTTGATGAAGTCATCTTTGGACCTACAAAAGACTGGGAATGTGCGTGTGGGAAATACAAACGGATCCGTTACAAAGGGATTGTTTGTGACCGCTGTGGTGTTGAAGTAACACGTGCGAAAGTTCGTCGTGAACGCATGGGTCACATCGAGTTGAAAGCACCTGTATCACACATCTGGTACTTCAAGGGAATCCCTTCTCGTATGGGCTTGACCTTGGATATGAGTCCTCGTGCCCTTGAAGAAGTCATCTACTTTGCAGCTTATGTGGTCATCGATCCAAAAGATACACCGCTTGAGCACAAGTCCATCATGACAGAACGCGAATACCGTGAACGCTTGCGTGAATACGGACCAGGTTCTTTTGTTGCCAAGATGGGGGCAGAAGCGGTCCAAGACCTCTTGAAACAAGTAGATTTGGAAGCTGAAATTGCTCTCTTGAAAGAAGAATTGAAGACTGCAACTGGTCAAAAACGTGTGAAGGCTGTGCGTCGTTTGGATGTCTTGGATGCCTTCTACAAATCTGGCAACAAGCCAGAATGGATGGTCCTCAACATTCTTCCCGTTATTCCACCAGATCTTCGTCCGATGGTCCAATTGGATGGTGGCCGGTTTGCCGCCTCTGACTTGAACGACCTTTATCGCCGGGTAATTAACCGGAACAACCGTTTGGCTCGTCTCTTGGAATTGAATGCCCCTGGTATTATCGTGCAAAACGAAAAACGGATGCTCCAAGAAGCGGTTGACGCTTTGATCGACAACGGTCGTCGTGGTCGTCCAATCACTGGACCAGGTAGCCGTCCACTGAAATCATTGAGCCACATGCTCAAAGGGAAACAAGGACGCTTCCGTCAAAACTTGCTCGGTAAACGGGTGGACTTCTCAGGACGTTCCGTTATCGCCGTTGGTCCAACTCTTAAGATGTACCAATGTGGTGTGCCACGTGAAATGGCCATCGAGCTCTTTAAACCATTTGTGATGCGTGAAATCGTTGCGCGTGATATCGTGCAAAACGTTAAAGCTGCAAAACGCTTGGTAGAACGCGGAGATGAACGAATCTGGGATATCCTCGAAGAAGTGATCAAAGAACACCCAGTCCTCTTGAACCGCGCACCGACTCTTCACCGTTTGGGAATTCAGGCCTTTGAACCAGTCTTGATTGACGGGAAAGCCCTTCGCTTGCATCCACTTGCCTGTGAAGCTTATAACGCCGACTTTGACGGGGACCAAATGGCCATCCACGTGCCTCTTTCAGAAGAAGCCCAAGCAGAAGCGCGTATCTTGATGTTGGCTGCTGAACACATCTTGAATCCAAAAGATGGAAAACCAGTCGTAACACCTTCTCAGGATATGGTATTGGGGAACTACTACCTTACAATGGAAGAAGCTGGTCGTGAAGGGGAAGGCATGGTCTTTAAGGACCGTGACGAAGCTGTGATGGCGTATCGTAATGGTTATGTGCACCTGCACTCACGTGTTGGGATTACGACCGATAGCTTGAACAAACCATGGACAGAAGCGCAACAACACAAGATTCTCTTAACAACTGTTGGTAAGATTCTCTTCAACGATATCATGCCTGCAGAACTTCCATATCTCCAAGAGCCAAACAATGCTAACTTGACCGAAGGTGTTCCAGCTAAGTACTTCTTGGAATCAGGTCAAGATGCTAAATCAGCAATTGAAAAATTAGAATTGAATGTTCCATTCAAGAAGAAAAATCTTGGGAACATCATTGCTGAAATCTTCAAACGCTTCCGTACAACAGAAACATCTGCTTTCTTGGACCGTTTGAAAAACCTTGGTTACAACCATTCAACCCTTGCTGGCTTGACAGTGGGGATTGCCGATATTCCAGTTGTTGAAGACAAGGCTGAAATCATCGAAGAATCTCACAAACGTGTGGAACAAATCACCAAGCAATTCCGTCGTGGTATGATCACAGATGATGAACGCTACAATGCTGTTACAGCTGAATGGCGTGCAGCCCGTGAACGATTGGAAAAACGCCTGATTGATAACCAAGATCCGAAGAACCCAATCGTTATGATGATGGACTCTGGAGCCCGTGGTAACATCTCAAACTTCTCGCAACTTGCCGGTATGCGTGGGTTGATGGCCGCTCCGAATGGTCGGATCATGGAATTGCCAATCCTTTCAAACTTCCGTGAAGGTTTGTCAGTACTCGAAATGTTCTTCTCAACTCACGGTGCGCGTAAAGGGATGACAGATACGGCCTTGAAGACTGCTGACTCAGGTTACTTGACTCGTCGTTTGGTAGACGTTGCCCAAGACGTGATCATTCGTGAAGACGATTGTGGAACTGACCGTGGTCTCTTGATCCGCTCTATCACAGAAGGCAAAGAGATGATCGAGTCTCTGGAAGAACGTCTGAATGGTCGTTATACTAAGAAAACCGTTCGCCATCCTGAAACTGGTGAAGTCATCATCGGCCCAGACGAATTGATTACAGAAGACAAGGCGCGTGAAATCGTCAATGCTGGTGTGGAAGAAGTCACTATCCGCTCTGTATTTACATGTAACACTCGCCACGGTGTCTGCCGTCATTGTTATGGTATCAACTTGGCGACCGGTGATGCGGTTGAAGTGGGTGAAGCAGTCGGAACCATCGCTGCCCAATCTATCGGGGAACCGGGTACACAGCTGACCATGCGTACCTTCCACACGGGTGGGGTTGCCTCAAATACCGATATCACGCAAGGTCTTCCTCGTGTCCAAGAAATCTTTGAAGCCCGTAATCCGAAAGGGGAAGCGGTCATCACAGAAGTCAAAGGGGAAGTTACAGCGATCGAAGAAGATGCTTCAACTCGGACTAAGAAAGTCTTTGTCAGTGGAGCAACTGGTGAGGGTGAATACGTTGTCCCTTACACTGCTCGCATGAAAGTCGAAGTGGGAGATCATGTTTCTCGTGGTGCGGCTCTGACAGAAGGGTCTATCCAACCAAAACATCTCCTTGCTGTACGTGATGTCTTGTCTGTTGAAACTTACCTCCTTGCGGAAGTACAAAAAGTATACCGTAGCCAAGGGGTAGAAATCGGTGACAAACACATCGAGGTCATGGTTCGCCAAATGATCCGTAAAGTTCGCGTCATGGATCCAGGAGATACCGACCTTCTCATGGGAACGCTCATGGATATCACAGACTTTACAGATGCCAATAAGGATGTCCTCATCTCAGGTGGGGTGCCAGCGACAGCTCGCCCAGTTCTTATGGGAATCACCAAAGCCTCGCTTGAAACCAATAGCTTCTTGTCAGCTGCTTCCTTCCAGGAAACAACGCGTGTCCTTACAGATGCGGCTATCCGTGGTAAGAAAGATCATCTCCTTGGACTTAAGGAAAATGTTATCATCGGTAAGATCATCCCAGCAGGTACTGGTATGGCTCGTTACCGCAATCTTGAACCACAAGCTGTTAACGAAGTTGAAATTATTGATGAAGTTCCATTGGCAGATGAAGCAGCAGATGAAGTCCAAACTGCTGAAGTCGTGGAAGAATAAAAATGAAAAATCGGAGCCCTCGGGTTCCGATTTTTTTTTGAAGAAAAACATAAAAATTTATGAATAAAAAATTTACTGAATAATTATTTAATTAATATTTTACCAAAAATATTAGCCCGTTAAAATATATGCATTTGCGCCTCAGTGCTTTAAAACTAGTGAATATGTATTACAAAACCCAAAATAAATAAATGACTAACTATTAGTAATTAGTAAATAAAACCAAAATAATATTTGACAAGTACAGTCAGAGGGGGTAGAATGAGAAAAAGATGTACAAAAATTAACAATTTGTTGAGATAATCACGATCTCAACGGGAGAAGTTTATGGGGAAATTGAAGATCATGGTTGTGTTTGGGACACGACCGGAGGCCATCAAAATGGCCCCTTTGGTGTTGGAGTTACAAAAACATCGAGAGACGCTGGAGACAGTTACCGTTGTTACAGCCCAGCATCGTCAAATGTTGGACCAAGTCTTAGAGACTTTTCATATTCAGCCACAGTATGACCTGAATATTATGGGGAAACGTCAAACCTTACTCGAGATTACTGGTAAGATATTGGATCAATTGGATCCTGTGGTGAAAAAGGAAAAACCGGATATGATGCTGGTACATGGAGATACGACAACTACCTTTGCGGCTAGTCTGGTTGCCTTTTACAACCAAGTCAGTATTGGGCACGTCGAAGCTGGTTTACGGACCTTTGATAAGTATTCTCCATATCCAGAAGAGATGAACCGTCAGATGACGGATAACTTAGCAGATTTGTATTTTGCGCCAACAAGCGAAAGCAAGGCCAATCTTTTAATGGAACATCATCCGGAATCTGCTATTGTGGTGACGGGAAACACAGCGATTGATGCGCTGAAACTGACGGTTCAAGAGGACTACCACCATGAGGTGCTGGATCGATTGGATCCAACGAAAAAATTGATCCTTGTGACCATGCATCGAAGAGAAAATCAAGGGCAACCGATGAGAGCAGTATTTCATGCTCTACGAGAAATGGTGGACAAGCATCCAGAGATTGAGGTGGTTTACCCCGTTCATTTGAGTCCGGCTGTTCAAGAAGCTGCGACGAGTATCTTAGGAAATCACGATCGGATTCATCTCATTGCCCCTTTGGATGTATTGGACTTCCATAACTTGGCTTCTAGAAGTAACTTTATCATGTCGGATTCTGGTGGTGTGCAAGAGGAGGCGCCATCACTAGGAAAACCGGTACTGGTCTTACGGGGTACGACAGAACGTCCAGAAGGGGTCAAAGCTGGTACCTTAAAATTAGTTGGTACAGATCCTGCAATGGTCAAATCCACAATGGAAGAGCTATTAACCAACGAAAGACTGTATGCTGAAATGGCCAATGCTCGCAATCCTTATGGAGATGGAAAAGCATCTGAGCGGATCGTACAAGCGATTCAACAGTATTATGGTTTAGGAGATGCTGTTGAAGAATTTCAAGAGGGAGAATAAGAATCATGAAAAAAACTGAGAAGTTAAGTCGATGGTTGCTGATTTTGCTTATTTTCGAAGCCCTTCTTTTCCTATATTGCTTATTTTTTGCAAGAGAGATTCTGATTGAAGAAGGTTTGTTTCTTGTCTTGGGTTTGTTCACAATCATTGTTTTAACGGATTTATTGCTAACCTGGGTCATCCTTCTTTCCTTTGCTTTTGGAATTGTGTCATTGGTCGCAGGCGTTGTGTATATTCCGTTTAACCAGGCCTTGCTCTTACTCTTTAGTTTTCCAGTCTTGCTTGGAATCTTGAGTCAAATTCGTTATCACCTATTTAAAGAAATTGCAAAAGTACAGGATCAAGAACCAGATGCTTATGTGGATTATCGCAATCGAATTGCAGCCTATAGTTCGCAGAGCAACGATCGCATTCAGGCTCTCTTAATTCATTGGTCGCATGAAGAATTGTTTTTCCAAATGCAACCTAGGGAATACAACCGAACCTTGAATCAAATTCATTACTTGTTATCCAATCATATCAAGCAAAATGGGAGTTTGTATTATGTATCAGATGGAAACTTTTTGTTGTTCGATTCAACTAGTCAGACCAATTTGAAAGACGAATATGAAACGGTGGTAAAACCCCAATTGGAAAGTCTCGTTTTTCGTGGTGAAGATGGGGTTCAAGCCCTTCAATTTCAATCAGGATTTTTAGCGGTTGATCCTACTAACCGCACCAAGTATTATCGCTATAAAGAGATGATGAGTTATTTAAAACGTCAGTTAGAGACGGATATTATTGTGGAATATTAGGAGGAAACCATGACGCTCACAACTATCTTTTTTAATATCGCCATCAGCATCAGTCTGTTTTTTGCCTTGTGCTTTATTGTATTATTTGTAGCCTATATGATGATCTATCATCGTGTGAATAAAAACTTTAAGGCGGTGGACCATGATTAGTCAAATTGTGATGATTATTGCCCTGGTCTCCATTTGGCTGTCCTTGGGCTGGGCCTTAGTAATCCTTTTTTCAGCCGTTCATTTTTGGTTCAAACATAGTGATTTTCGTGTCGATACGGCGCCTCTTCCTTATTATCCTAAAGTTACAATCGTTGTGCCAGCCCATAATGAGGATGTGGTCATTGCCCAAACAGCTAAGGCCATTCTCGATCTCAACTACCCCCATGATCGTGTGGAATTATTCCTCTTTGCGGATAATTGTTCTGACAGGACCTATGAAGAATGCCTTGCCGTTCAAGCTCTACCAGAGTATGCGGGACGTGATGTAACCATTATCAACCGAAGTGGGACAGGTGGAAAAGCAGGTGTTTTGAATGACGCTTTGAAAATGGCGACGGGAGACTACATTTGTGTCTACGATGCGGATGCCATGCCTGAAAAGAATGCCCTTTATTTCTTGGTGAAGGAAGTGCTCAAAGATCCAGAGCGTCATGTGGCCTCTTTTGGTCGGAATAAAACGCGTAATGCCGGTCAAAACTTCTTGACCCGTTGTATCAACCAAGAAATTGTGGTCACCCAACGGGTTCACCATGTGGGCATGTGGCATCTCTTTAAGATTGGCCGGATTCCTGGGACCAACTTTATCATCCAAACAGAGTTTGTGAAGAGTATTGGAGGATGGAAGAATGGTGCCTTAACAGAGGATACGGATATTTCCTTCAAAATTATGCACAGTGGGAAATTAATTGCTTTAGCCTATAATTCAGAAGCTTTTCAGCAGGAACCGGAGACCCTGAAGAGTTATTATATGCAACGGAAACGCTGGGCTAAGGGGAATTATGAAGTGGTGCTGTCAAACTTTAAGCATTTGTTTGGCAAGGGCAATTGGCGGGTCAAGCTTGAAGTCATCAATTATTCTTGTATTTTCTTCTGGTTTAATGCAGCGATTGTCTTATCAGACTTGATCTTTTTTGCAAATATCTTAGCCATGTGCCTGCATACAGTGGTGCCTGGGGTTCAAATTCCATTTGCATTTGACTCTGAGAATATTTATATTGCTCAATTGATGCTCTTTAACTGGATCTTGATGATCGGGCTTTATCTACTTCAGATCAATGTAGCCTTGGCTTCTCAGTTTGGACAAGCTACGATCAAGCAAATTTGGTTGGCCTTGGCGGCCTATTTCACCTATTCCCAACTCTTCATCATTGTGTCCATTGATGCCATTTCTTCGATTGTGATGGATAAAGTGTTGCACCGTAAAGAAACCAAATGGGTTAAAACAAAACGATTCGCTGGATAGGAGAACTTATGAAAACAAAAAAGATGAGATATGTGTGGTTTCTAGCGATCCTTTGTATTTTCTGTTTGACCTTGTTTTTGGCGAGAACGAGAAGTAAGGTGGACATGCGCAATCGGATCTACCGTCAGTGGCAGGATCATTTTGTGGTCTCTAAAGGAAAAGAGTCCTATGTTCAAACAAATAATTCCAAGGATCAGACAGTGGTTCTATCAGAAGCGCAGAGTTATGGAATGGTGATAACAGTAGCAGCTGCTAAAAAAGGCCAAGCACAACAAGAAGATTTTGAGCGTCTCTATCAATATTATTTGAATCATCGGATTACGGATACTCAATTGATGTCTTGGAAACAAACGATTGTGGATGGAAAAGCTTCAGCTGAGGATCATAATGCAACGGATGGAGATCTTTACATTGCCTACTCCTTGTTAGAAGCTGCTCAACAATGGCCAAAACAGGCCAAAAAATACCAAGACCAAGCGAAAGCTATTTTAGAGGATGTCCTCAAATACAATTACAATGAAGAAACAGGTGTTTTAACGGTAGGGAACTGGGCCAATCAGGATTCAAATTTTTACTATTTGATGCGGACGTCTGACACGCTGCCAGCGCAATTTCAACTGTTTTATAAGGTCACAAGCGATTCTAAGTGGTTAGATATCAAAGATAAGATGTTGCACCAGTTGGATGTAGTGAGCTCAAAGACATCCTCAGGTCTACTTCCAGACTTCATTTGGGTGGATCACGATGGGGCTAGTGTAGCCGATCCAAATACCATTGAATCTAAGTATGATGGATCTTATTCCTACAACGCCTGTCGTTTACCTTACAACCTCTCCCAAAGTAAGGATAAAACCAGCCAGAAATTGCTGAAAAAAATGCTTGGTTTCTTTAAAAAACAACGAAACCTTTATGCAGGTTATGATTTAAAAGGGAAGGCCTTAAACGATCATCAGGCAGCCAGCTTCCTTGCACCGATTGTTTATGCTTCAGAGAGTGAAGAAGGGTATTTAAAATTGGTTCAACAGAATAAATATATTTTTACCCAAGATCTCCCTTTGAACAACTACTATGATGCAACCATGACTACCATGATTGCCCTAGAATTGTTTTAAGTAAGAAACATAAAAAAGAGAGTCTTGCAAGATGCTTGTTTCATGTTGTAAGGCTCTCTTCTTGTTTGTGTCTCGTAAAAAAGACCTCAAAGAAATAGGACAGCCATTTTTTAGAAAATGGCGCTGATATTTTCATGAAAAGAGGCCCTTAAAGAGGGTCTTGAGCACAAAACTTTTATTCTCAAAGGATTTTCTATATAATAGAGGATACAAAGGATGGAAGAGTTTATGTATCGAGTGATTGAGTTGTACGGGGATTGTGAGCCCTGGTGGTTTTTAGATAATTGGCAAGAGGATATTGTGGATAGTTGGAAGTTTGAGGACTATTACCAAGCTTTGAAAAACTATAAACAAAAGTGGTTGGAATTGAACGAACGTTTTCCTAGTTATAAAAGTAGGAGTGATTTGATGACAGCCTTTTGGGATCCCAAAGAGCAAGAGTGGTGTGAGGAATGTAGTGAGGATGTGCAATTGTTTCACTCGATTGTCTTGCTAGAAGATGGGCATAAAATTCCAAAAAGTAAACTCCGGCCTGGCTACGAAAAGGAAAAAGGAAGCAAGAAGCACCGCTCCTGCCAATATACTCTTAGTGCTAAGCAGGCTCCAAAAAACCTATTATAATGAATCCAGAAGATTTTTTAGATGTTTCTAGAAAATCTTCTTTTTTTGCGTTCTTTTTCGAATAGTATAAGTGAGAGGAGGAACTATGGTTCAAGAAATTGCAAAAAAATTGATTCGCATGGGAAAGAAGGAAGAAGCCCAGGATCTTTATTTCATCCCTCGGAGTGAGGAATACCAGGTCTTTATGAGAGTGGGAGATGAGAGGCGTTTTGTACAGACCTTTCCATTTGAGGAGATGACGGCGATCATCAGCCACTTTAAATTCGTAGCAGGAATGAATGTAGGTGAAAAAAGACGCAGTCAATTGGGCTCGTGTGACTACCCTTTGAAAGAGGGGGTGGTCTCGATTCGTTTGTCAACGGTTGGGGATTATAGAGGCTATGAAAGTTTGGTGATTCGTCTCCTACATGATGAGGAGCGGGAGTTGCGCTTCTGGTTTGACCAGTTACCTGAATTGCAGAAAAAGTTAGCAGGTCGGGGCCTCTATCTTTTTGCGGGGCCCGTTGGTTCGGGCAAGACCACCCTCATGCATGCTTTAGCGCAGGCCCGTTTTGCGGACCAGCAAGTCATGTCTATTGAAGACCCTGTTGAGATCAAGCAGGACAATATGCTCCAGCTCCAGCTCAATGATCAGATTGGCATGACCTATGACAACTTGATTAAACTCTCCCTACGCCATCGACCGGATCTTCTCATCATTGGGGAGATCCGAGATAAGGAAACCGCTCGCGCAGTGGTACGAGCTAGTTTGACAGGTGTGACGGTCTTCTCCACCATTCACGCCAAGAGTGTTAGAGGAGTCTATGAGCGCCTCTTGGAGCTTGGAGTGAGTGAGGATGAGCTAAAGATTGTCTTACAAGGAATTTGCTACCAACGATTAATTGCAGGAGGAGGTGTTGTTGATTTTGCAACGGAAAACTACCAAGAACATACAGCCAGCCGCTGGAACCAGCAAATGGATCTCTTGGCTCAATCAGGATATATCCAGCTGGCTCAGGCGCAAGCCGAAAAAATTATCTACAGCTAAACAAAAGCAAATCATTGAATTGTTTTCTAATCTTTACTCGAGTGGCTTTCACCTAGCTGAAATTGTGGATTTCCTAAACCGTTCCCATCTGGTGGATGGGCGCTTGGTAGCTAAGATGCGGGAGGATCTTGCTCAAGGACGACGCTTCTCTGAGATGATGGCGGGAATTGGTTTTTCAGATGCGGTGACCACACAACTATCTTTAGCAGAGCATCACGGGAACATTGAATTGAGCTTAGAGAAAATCGGAGCTTATTTGGAAAATATGCGCAAGGTCAAGAAAAAATTAATTGAGGTAAGTACCTATCCTCTGCTTTTAATCGGATTTTTAATTCTCATTATGCTTGGCCTGCGCAATTATTTACTTCCTCAGATGGATAGCCAAAATATAGGGACGCAATTGATCAGCCTGTTTCCGCAAATCTTTTTGGCTCTCGTCGCAGGCAGTGGGATTTTGGTCCTACTAGGAGTGGCTTACTACCGGAAATCTGGCAAGATCAAAGTATTTAGTGCCCTGTCTCACCTGCCTTTTGGAAAAGGCATGATTCAAGCTTATTTGACGGCTTATTATGCCAGAGAATGGGGCAATATGATCGGCCAGGGATTAGAGTTATCCCAAATTTTTAGCATGATGCAAGAACAAAAATCTCAGCTCTTTCAAGAGATTGGAGTGGACTTGGCGCTGTCCTTGGATCGGGGTCAATCTTTTTCAGAGACAGTTGGCCACTATCCCTTTTTCAAAAAAGAGTTGCCTCTTATGATTGAGTATGGCGAGGTCAAATCAAAGCTCGGAAGTGAGTTAGAGATTTATGCTGAAAAAACGTGGGAGGATTTCTTCCGCCGGGTTCACAAGGCTATGAATGTGATTCAACCCTTGGTCTTTGTCTTTGTGGCTCTTGTAATTGTATTACTGTATGCAGCTATGTTGCTACCAATTTATCAAAATATGGAGGTTCATTTATGACATCATTAAAAAAATATACGGTAAAGGCGTTTACGCTGATTGAAATGCTGGTGGTTTTATTAATCATCAGTGTCCTATTGTTGCTCTTTGTGCCGAATTTGACCAAACAAAAAGACTCTGTGAAAGAGACAGGAAATGCAGCGGTTGTCAAAGTGGTCGAAAGTCAGGCAGAGCTCTATGAACTCAATCATACTAACGATAAGGCCAGCTTATCAAAACTTATTTCTGAAGGCAATATTACCAAAAAACAAGCAGACTCTTATCGTGCTTATTATGCGAAAAATAGTGGAGAAACACGTGCGGTTGCAGATTAAGGCTTTTACCTTGGTGGAGACACTCTTGACCTTGATGATTGTGAGTTTTATTTATATGGGTTTAGCAGGATCTGTCAAGACTAGTTTTCAGCAGGTGGAGGAAAAAGTATTTTTTGCAGAGTTTGAACACCTTTATCAAGAAAGTCAAAAGATCGCTCTGGCAAAGCAAACCGAGTTAGATCTAGAAGTGAGTGCCAGTGAGATTCGTACGCCTTACCAGACGGTGAGCATTCCTGCATCGGTGAGTGTACAAGACCCGAAAACGATTCAATTAGACCGAGCAGGTGGAAATTCCTCCCTTGCAAATCTTCATTTTACTACACAGAGAGGAGTGGTGACCTATCAGCTATCGCTTGGTAATGGAAAAATTAAAAAGAGTATCCAGCCCCGCTAGTATTCTCCTAGAATCATTAGTGGCCTTGAGTTTATTTGCCATGATTACAACCTTGCTCTTAGGAGAAATGAGGCGGTCACGAACAGAGCGACTAGCGGATTTCAAAGAAATGGAAGTGTTATCCGTCGCTCAAATGGCCCTACAGACAGGTAAGAACTCCTTAACGGTCAATGGAATTCAAGTAGAGGTTGAAAAAGATGCGCAACACATCACGGTCTACCATCAAGGAAAGGCGGTGCTACATGTGGAGTAAACGAAAGGTCAAAGCTTTCACCCTACTCGAAGCCTTGGTCGCTCTGTTGGTGCTTAGTGGCGGTATCCTGATCTTTCAAGGATTGACCAAACTCTTGCATTCGGAGCTAGACTACCAAGCTCACCAAAAACAGGAAGAGTGGCTGTTATTTCAACAACAATTGCAGGTAGAATTGGACCGTAGCCATGTTGAAAAGGTGGAGAACAACCACATCTACTTGATTCAGGATCAAAAACCAATTGCGATTGGCCAGTCTAAGGGAGATGATATTCGAAAAACCGATGATCGGGGCAGGGGATACCAACCCATGATTGCAGGTGTTCGCTCTAGCAAAATATGGCAGGAAGAAAATCTCATTCATGTGCAGTTAAGCTTTGAAGAAGGGCTAGAAAGGGAGTATATCTACCATGTGGTTCCAGCGATTCAAAAAGAAAAGAGTTAAAGCGGGTGTCTTGCTGTATGCCCTCTTGATGGCGGCTGTTTTTAGCCTTTTACTCCAGTTTTATCTGCATCGCCAGGTTGCTGAAAGACGTATTCTCAAAAGTAGTGAGGATCGTCTGCGTGCCTATGCCTTGGTGCAGTTGGCGATGGGTCAGGAAATGAAGGAGGAGACAACAGCGGACGTTCATTTGAAGTCTGGGACGGTTCATCTCAAGCAGGATGCTGGTTTTCTTTATGCCAAGGCTGAGATTCATCGGGAAAGCTATGACTTTGTTTTGCCTGTAAGCGAAGAAAAAGAGAGCAAGAAAGAGAAGAAAGAGAAAAAAGAGAAGAAAGAGAAGAAGGAAAAGAAGTCCAAGAAAGAAAAAGCGATGCCAGATCTACCTTCTGAAGAATCATCAAGCGAGGAGAAGAAGCAAGCAGACAATAGCGAAAACGACTAATTTTTGGTATGATAGGGTGCGGAGGAAATCATGAATTTCGAAAAAATTGAACAAGCCTATACCTATCTATTAGAAAATGTCCAAAGCATTCAAAATGAGTTGGCAACGAGTTTTTATGATGCCTTGGTCGAACAAAATGCGATCTATCTGGATGGTGTGACAAGCCTGGAAGTCGTCAAAAACAATCACAAACGTTTAAAGGAGCTTCAATTAAGCAAGGAAGAATGGCGCAGGGCCTATCAGTTTCTCTTTATGAAGGCCGCACAGACCGAGCCCTTGCAAGCTAACCATCAGTTCACAGCGGATGCAATTGGCTTTATCCTAACGTTTTTGATTGATCAATTGGCCAAAAGTGACCAAGTTGATGTTTTGGAAGTAGGGAGTGGTACAGGCAATCTCGCTGAGACCATTGTCAACAATAGTCGCCTGGAAATGAGTTATTTGGGATTGGAAGTGGATGATCTCTTGATCGACTTGTCTGCTAGTATTGCAGATGTTATGGCGTCGAGTGTGGCATTTGTCCAAGGAGATGCGGTACGCCCTCAAGTCTTGAAAGAAAGCGATTTGATTGTGAGTGATCTTCCCATCGGCTACTACCCTGATGATGCAATTGCACAGCGTTACCAAGTAGCAAGCTCAGAAGGGCATACCTATGCCCATCACCTGATGATGGAACAGGCCTTGAAGTATTTGAAGCCTCAAGGAGTGGCGATCTTTTTAGCGCCCAATAATCTTTTGACGAGCCCTCAGAGCGATCTCTTGAAGGCCTGGTTGAAAGAACATGCCCAACTACTAGCCATGATGACCTTGCCCGAATCCCTCTTTTCAAACCCAGCTTATGCTAAGACTATTTTTGTCTTTAAAAAGCAAGAAGAAGGACAGATACAACCATTTGCCTATCCATTTACAAATTTACAAGATCAAGATGAGATTGTTCGCTTTATGGAAAGTTTCCAAAACTGGTTACAGGATAGTGAAATTTGAGCAAAGATCTGTTATAATAGAGAATGTGAAAACGCTTGATGAGGTGAAAATATGTCGAAAACAATTTCAATTAATGCAGGGAGCTCCAGTTTAAAATGGCAATTGTACCAAATGCCAGAGGAAACCGTTCTTGCAAAGGGATTGATTGAACGAATTGGTTTGAAAGATTCTATTTCAACTGTTAAATTTGATGATCGTTCTGAAAAACAAGTATTGGATATTCATGACCATACACAAGCTGTAAAAATTTTGTTGGATGATTTGATTCGCTTTGATATTATCAAGTCATACGATGAGATTACAGGGGTTGGTCACCGTGTCGTTGCAGGTGGAGAGTATTTCAAAGATTCTGCTTTGGTAGATGACGAAGTTCTTCGAAAAGTGGAAGAATTGTCTTTGTTAGCACCGCTTCATAATCCTGCCAATGCTGCCGGCATTCGTGCCTTTAGAGAGATCTGTCCAAATATTACCAGTGTCGTAGTATTTGATACGTCCTTCCATACGACGATGCCAGAGAAGGCTTATCGCTATCCTCTTCCAACGAAATACTACACAGAAAACAAGGTTCGCAAATACGGTGCCCACGGGACCAGCCACCAGTATGTAGCTGGGGAAGCGGCAAAACTCCTTGGAAAACCATTGGAAGAATTAAAATTGATCACTTGCCATGTCGGAAATGGGGTATCTGTTACAGCGATTGATAAGGGAATTTCTGTCGATACTTCAATGGGCTTCACTCCTTTAGGTGGGGTCATGATGGGAACACGTACAGGAGATCTCGATCCAGCGATCATTGCTTATTTGATGGAGCATACAGAAGACTTCAATACGCCTGAAGATATCAGCCGGATCCTTAATCGTGAGTCAGGCCTTCTTGGGGTATCAGAATCTTCTAGCGATATGCGTGATATCCACACAGCAATGCACAATGGCGATGAAAAAGCTAAATTGGCTTATGATATCTTTATTGATCGCCTACAAAAATATATCGGTCAGTACTTGGCTGTCTTAAATGGTGCAGATGCTATTATCTTTACTGCTGGAATCGGTGAAAATGCAGTGAACGTTCGTTCGTCTATTATTAATGGCATCAGCTGGTTTGGTTGTAAGGTTGACCCTGAAAAGAACGTCTTTGGAGTAGTCGGCGACATTTCTACAGATGACTCTCGTATCAAAGTCTTAGTCATTCCAACAGATGAAGAATTAGTCATTGCGCGTGATGTTGAACGGTTCAAAAATCAGTAGATCAAACGGATAGGAGAAGGTCGGAGGTGTAAGCCTCGGCCTTCTTTTGGACCATCCTCCTTTGCTAGCTATAGTCCTTTAACAAAGTTTGATGAGTCTGTACCCCCTTTCTATATGGTATATCCGGATCAAAAAACGTTTTTTCAAAAAGGTCGATACGAGTGTCCCTACTTGGCCGTCCTCAAAGAGAAACTTCTCCTTCATTTTCTTCATCGCATCAAGAGTTTTCTTCCATGATAAATTGTGATAAAATGGTAGGTACCAATGAGTTTTGATGGTGTTCCATCAGCTAGAGGCAAAGAAGAAATGAACCATCAACTGCAATCGGTCAGATGAGCTAACTCGGAGGTTTGGAACCCTTGTTCTGGCCTCTTTTTATGTCGATACTCTCTGATTGCAAGGGAAAGGAGTTGGAAGATGACGAAATGGGTAGATAGGAAAGGACTAAGTGGCCAAGGGACCCTTCTTTGTGGGATCTTAAATGTCACTCC
Source organism: Streptococcus sp. IMAU 99161 (assembly GCF_014435245.1). Lineage (NCBI taxonomy): Bacteria > Bacillati > Bacillota > Bacilli > Lactobacillales > Streptococcaceae > Streptococcus > Streptococcus sp. IMAU 99161. The sequence continues at coordinate 41,231 of NZ_JAAPAW010000009.1, forward strand.
GGATTCATTTTCTGATGGCGGTAAGTATACGAGTGTGGATGCAGCCTTGCAGCAGGCGAGAAAACTGGTCCAAGAAGGAGCGCAGATCCTGGATATCGGAGGAGAATCGACGAGACCAGGCAGTCATTATGTGGAAATCCAAGAAGAGATTGACCGCGTGGTTCCGGTCATTGAAGCCATTCGGAAAGAAAGTGATGTCTTGATCTCAGTGGATACTTGGAAGTCCCAGGTGGCGACTGCAGCGCTGGAAGCTGGAGCTGATATTGTCAATGATATCACTGGTTTTCTTGGAGATCCAAAGATGGCCACTGTTGTGGCAGAGCATGAAGCTGGTACAGTTCTCATGTTTAATCCAGTGATGGCAAGGCCACATCATCCAAGCTCCACTATTTTTCCAACTTTTGGTTTTGAGCCAGCTTTTACAGAAGCAGAGCTTCAAACAATGGCGCAAGAACCGATTCAAGACGTGATGTGGACCTTCTTTGACCGTTCGCTTGCGCTAGCAAAAGAAGCCGGTGTCCAGATGGACCGGATCATGCTAGATCCTGGGATTGGATTTGGTTTGACCAAGCGCGAGAACTTGCTCTTGTTGCAAGAGCTTGAAACCATCCACCAAAAAGGTTATCCGATCTTTCTAGGGGTCTCCCGCAAACGCTTTGTGGTCAATATTATTGAAGAAGCTGGATTTGAGACAGATCCTGCAACAGAGACTGGCTTTTGGAATCGGGACCTGGCTTCGAGCCATTTGACGAGTATTGCAGCTAGTCAAGGGGTCGAAGTGGTGCGGGTGCATGACATTCCCCTTCACAAGATGGCAGCCAGTTTAGGACAAGCTATTTTCCAAGCCCAAGAGGCAGCAGATACCAATTTAAAACAATACAAGTAAATGAAGACAAAAGAACATCAGTTGGATCTTCGTTGGCTAGAAGCCTATCGTTCTCAGGATCCACATTTTGGCTTGGAGCGCATGGAAGCTCTCTTGGCTTTGAGAGGAAATCCTCACCTAGACTGTCGGGTTATTCATGTTGCGGGGACCAATGGCAAAGGATCTACCATTGCTACCTTATCCCAACTTTTGAGACAGGCAGGCTTGCGCATCGGAGTCTTTACCTCTCCTTATCTGATCCAGTACAATGACCAGATCACCATTAATGGCGAAGCCATCTCCGATCAAGACCTGCAAACCTATCTGGATAGCTACCAACAGCTCTTGGAAGCTGAAGAATCAAGAGACATCTTTCAAGGTTTGACGGAATTTGAAGTGATGACAGCCATCGCCTATGATTATTTTGCTCATGAGGAGCTGGATTATGTGATTATGGAAGTCGGTATGGGCGGACGATTAGACAGCACCAATGTCTGCCAGCCCGTTCTGACTGCGATCACATCGATTGGCTTGGACCACGTCGCCCTTTTGGGGCCGGATCTGGCTTCCATTGCCCGTGAAAAGGCTGGTATTATCAAGCCTGAAATTCCTCTGGTTCTAGGGAAATTAGAGCCTGAAGCCAGTCAAGTGATTGAAGACATTGCGCTTCAAAAGAAAGCACCGATAACAGCCTATGACAAGGATTACCAAGTTGAGCTAGAAGCCTCTCGTCTATCAGGCCAATCCTTTTCTTATTACAGTTCCAAAAGAGAAAAAGCCTCCTATCAAGTGGCACTTTTAGGTCATCACCAGGCCAGAAATGCAGCCCTTGCGATCAGTATTTGTGATGAGCTTTTTGAAAGAGAAGGGCGTGGACTCTTGTCAAAAGAATTGGTGGATGAGGCCCTGCGTCAAGTTGTCTGGCCGGGTCGGATGGAAGTGATCTCTCAAAAGCCCATGATCCTGCTAGATGGGGCCCATAACCCCCATGCTGTTGCGCCTTTGATCGCAAGTCTTCGAGAACTGTTCCCGAGTCAAAAAAAGACCATTCTTTTTACCTGCATCCGGACCAAAGCCTTGGAAGAGATGCTGGAGCAGTGGCAGAGACTGGAAAATAGTCGCTTGGTTCTCACGACCTTTGACGATCCAAGAGCCTATTCTCAAGATAAAATGACAGCTGTTGCTAACAAGCACCAGCTTGAGGAAGTGGACTGGCGAGAATTTCTACAAAACTGGCAAGCTGGAGATGATGAGCTCCTCGTTGTAACGGGATCGCTCTACTTTCTCAGCCAAGTACGACCTTATTTATTAAAAACAGAAAAATCCAACTAGGAGATGATATGGATACAAAGAAAATTGAAGAAGCAGTGAAAATGATCATCGAAGCAGTCGGTGAAGATGAGAACCGTGAGGGACTCCTGGAAACTCCGACCCGCATCGCAAAGATGTACCAAGAGATTTTTTCAGGTTTGGGACAAACGGCAGAAGAGCACTTGTCAAAATCATTTGAAATCATTGATAACAATATGGTGGTTGAGAAGGATATTTTCTTCCATTCCATGTGTGAGCATCACTTCTTGCCGTTTTATGGCAAGGTACATATTGCCTATGTTCCAAATGGCCGTGTGGCTGGGCTTTCAAAACTAGCTCGGACAGTTGAAGTTTATGCTAAAAAGCCACAGATTCAAGAACGTTTGACGGTCGAGATCGCTGATGCCTTGATGGACTATCTGGGAGCACAGGGAGCACTGGTCTGGGTAGAAGCAGAGCATATGTGTATGAACATGCGTGGTGTCCGTAAACCTGGTACTGCTACAGTGACAACGGCTGCGCGTGGACTGTTTGCGACAGATAAAGATTTAAAAAATGAAGCCTATAAACTCATGGGCCACTAATGGCTGGCTATAAGAGGTGAAGAGAGTGGATCAATTACGGATCAAGAACTTAGAAGTATATGCCTATCATGGTGTTTTTCGGGCAGAAAAAGAATTGGGACAACGCTTTGTCTTGGATGTTTGGGTTGATTATGAAATGACCCGAGCTGCTCGTACGGGTGATTTGGAAGCTTCAATCCATTATGGAATCTTAGCGGAACAGTTGACCGAGTGGATGCAGGCTGAAAAGATTGATTTGATTGAAACGGTTGCTTTTCAATTGGTTCAAAAGATTTTCGAACACTATGACTTTGTGAAAAAAGTCCGTCTGGAGTTGAAAAAACCGTGGGCACCAGTTCCTTTGCCTTTAGAGAGTTGTTCGGTGACGATTGAACGGGAGAAAAAACGGGCTTTTATAGGCCTTGGGACTAATATGGGAGACAAAACTCTTCAGCTAGATACTGCGCTAGAAAAGATGAAGGATCGAGGCATTCGTATCCTGCAGACTTCTACAAGGATTGAAACAGAACCTTGGGGGGGTGTGGAGCAGGACGTCTTTTTGAATCAGGTGGCAGAGGTCGAAACCTGGATGACCCCGCAGGATATCCTAGAGACCTTACTTGCCATCGAGCAGGAAATGGGTCGTGTCCGTGAGATCAAGTGGGGGCCACGTGTGATCGACTTAGATCTGCTGTATATGGAGGACACCATTTGTTACAGCCCGAGCTTGATCTTGCCGCATCCTTATGTGGCAGAGCGCGCCTTTGTCCTAGAATCTTTGAACGAAATTGCCCCTCATTTTGTGGATCCTGTTCAAAGAAAGCCCATTCGCCAATTATGGGATGCTGTCAAATAGTCTCTCTTCTTTGCATCAAAAAAACAATCCCTGTTCGAGGGATTGTTCAAATTGAAGACAAAGACTTCTTAAAAAACTTTCCTTAGGTGAGTACGGACGTCTGCGAACTTCTACGAAGTTCCAAGACTAATGATTGAGCCTGTGGTCTCAATCATTCCGAGTGCCTGAAACTGAGTCGTTTCAGGCACTTTTCTCACAGCGGAAAGTTTCAGAATATGATTGAATAACTATAACGAGTATAATTTTTAAAGAATTGATTAGATTTTATTAAAGATTCGTCTATATACACTCTCAACAATCCCTCGAACGGGATTGTTTTTGTTTGTCTTGCTTTATTTACGATACAAGCGATCGTATTGGTAGACGGGATCCATGGTGACGTGGATACCGAGCTTGCGTAGGACGTTCTTGTCTTCGTCTGTCAGCATAACGGTTGAATGGGCTTCGCTGCCTTTCAACTTGCCTAATTCTTGCATAGCAAGCTTAGCGTCTTCATTGCTCATGGCCGTAATAGCAAGGGCAATGAGGATCTCATTTGAGTGAAGGCGAGGGTTGCGACTGCCTAAATGATTGATCTTCAAGCCTTGGATCGGTTGTACGTACTCTGGCTCGATCAACTTAGTTTCTTTGCCAATGTGAGCCAATTTCTTAATGGCATTGATCAAGAGGGCTGCGGTTGGACCAAAGAGATCAGATGTTTTTCCGGTGACCATCTCGCCATTTGGCAATTCAAGTGCCAAGGCTGGCTCGCCTGTTTCTTCTTCTTTTTGACGGGCAAGGACGGTCACTTTCCGATCATTTGGCGTAATGCCCAAATCATTCATCAAGAGCTCAATCTTTTTCACAGCTCCTTCACTGACACGTTCTGCCTTGACATCCAAGATGGTTTGGTAATAGCGACGGATGATTTCTTGTTGGGAAGCTTCAATCGCAGCATCATTGTCCACAATGGCAAAGCCAACCATGTTGACACCCATGTCTGTCGGAGAAGCGTAAGGGGAGGTTCCCAAGATCCGTTCCAACATGCGCTTCAAGACAGGGAAGATTTCGATATCGCGGTTGTAGTTGACCGTTGTTTCCCCGTAGGTTTGGAGGTGGAAGGGATCGATCATATTGACATCGTCTAGATCGGCAGTCGCTGCTTCATAGGCCAAGTTGACTGGGTGGTGCAAGGGAAGGTTCCATACTGGGAAGGTTTCAAACTTAGCATAACCAGATTTGATGCCATTCAATTGGTCATGGTACATATTGGACATACAAGTTGCGAGCTTACCAGAACCAGGTCCAGGAGCTGTCACAACGACCAAATTGCGGCTGGTCTTGATGTAGTCATTTTTCCCCATCCCCTCAGGAGAGATGATGTGGTCCATATCGGTTGGGTAGCCCTTGATCGGATAGTGTAGATAAGAAGTGATCCCACTTTTATCCAGTTGCTTACGAAAGGCGTCCGCTGCGGCTTGTCCCGCATATTGCGTGATCACGACCGAGCCTACAAAGATCCCTAATTCGTTGAATTTATCGATCAAGCGCAGCACTTCTTGGTCATAAGAAATCCCAAGATCTCCACGGGCTTTTGAGTGCTCAATGTTGTTGGCGTTGATGGCAATGACAATTTCCACCTGGTCGCGCAATTCTTGGAGCAGCTTGATCTTATTGTCTGGTTCGTATCCAGGGAGGACACGAGCAGCGTGGAAGTCTTCTAACATCTTACCACCAAATTCAAGGTAGAGCTTGCCATCGAATTGATTGATCCGCTCGATAATGTGGTTACGTTGCAAATTCAAATACTTTTCAGAACTAAAAGCTTGTTTTTTCATCTAAATCTCCTGTAAATAAGGGGAGCCTGCTCCCTACACGAAACATTCATTCTTTCATATTATATCAGAAAACAGATGGAAGACAAACTATTCTCTGTCGCTTTCCATAGAAGAGATTAGACATCATAGAATTTGATTGTTCAGGCATATTTTTTACATAAAATAACCTAAGTAATGATAAACAAATAAAATGAGGTAGTCTATTAAGGTCATTGCAGGGGGCACTTAAACTTTCCGCTGTGAGAAAAGTGCTAGAAACACTACTGTTTCTAGCACTCGGGAGTTTTGGGAGTAAAACAGTTTGGGAAACTGTTTTAGCCTGAGCCAAAAAAATGAAAAGCGAAGGGTCCAAAAATAAGTTATGGAACTTCCTGGATCGCTGAAATCATCCACTGGATAATTTCACCTAACGTCCGTACTCACCTAAGGAAGGTTTTAAGAGGATTTTATCTTCGATCTGAAAGCCTCTTACGGGGCCTCGTGATCAATGCTCTTAATAGTGTTTGATCACATCAACTGTTGCGCGATCCAATTTCTTGACCAAGGCTTGTAAGAAGGCTTGGGCTTGCAAGAAATCATCCATAGCATAGAGGGTTTGGTGAGAGTGGATGTAGCGGGCACAGACACCGATGGTAGTGGATGGCACTCCACCATTCTTCAAGTGTGCGGCACCAGCGTCGGTTCCACCTTTACCGCAGTAATATTGGTATTTGATGCCGGCTTCTTCAGCAGTTGTGAGTAAGAAATCTTTCATATTAGGCAAAAGGATGTGACCAGGATCATAGAATCGGATCAGGGTTCCTTCGCCAATAGCACCTTGGCCTCCAAAGATATCAGCAGCTGGGGAACAATCGACAGCAAGGAAGACTTCCGGATCAAATTTAGTGGTAGAGGTATGGGCACCACGAAGTCCCACTTCTTCTTGAACATTGGCTCCGACATAGAGTTCATTGTTCAAGTCTTGACCAGAGAGATTCTTGGCCAATTCGCTGACCATCAAGACGCCGTAGCGGTTATCCCATGCTTTAGAGATCACATTTTTACCATTTGCTGTGAGAATAGCAGAGCTGTCTGGCACCAAGGTGTCCCCAGGATGGACGCCATAGCTTTCAGCCTCAGCTTGGTTGCTAAATCCAGCATCAAAGACAATGTCCCCAATAGCAGGAACGGTTGGACCGCCCGCACCACGTGTCAAATGTGGAGGGACAGATCCAGAAATGGCAGGGTATTCACGGCCATCGCGTGTCAAGAGTTTGAAACGTTGGCTGCTGACGACCATCGGGTTCCAACCCCCGATTGGCACCACACGGAAAGTCCCGTCAGCTTTGATTTCGCTGATCATAAAACCAACTTCATCCATGTGGGCAGCGACTTGGACGCGAGGGGCATCACTCGCTGTTGAGTGTCTGACCCCAAAGATTCCACCGAGACCATCGGTCACGATCTCATCCACATGAGGGGTCAATTGTTGGCGCAAATAGTCCCGTACAGGGGCTTCATGGCCTGAGATAGCGGGAATTTCAGTTACTTCTTTGATTTTAGAAAATAAATTAGTCATAGGTTACCTTCTTTCTGATGCTATTTTATCATTTTTTTGGCGAGGATGGTAGCCTCACGGGAGAGGTGTTTCTGCTGGAGATCCAGGAGGAAACCCTAGCTCGACCATTGTCCCCTTGCTGATTTTGTGTTACAATAGGCACTATGAAAGCAAAAAAAATTATTTTATCTAGTCTGGCTGTCGCAAGTGCCGGAGCTCTTGCGGCTGGTGTTTATAAAATTGCCAAAGATCAAAAGCGCCTTCGTACCCAAGAAGAGTTGGTCGCAGAAGTACGGGAGCAGATGGAAGCCATGGGGACGATTGCGACCCTGTATGTGGAACTTTATGAGTCGAGTGAAGAGCGTTTAGTAGGGGGCGTTATCTTTGAGGATGAGCGCCATTACCGCTTTGTCTACGAGGACGGTCTCTTGCAGTATGAAGAGGAAAAACTATGATCACACCAAATTCTCTAGAAGAAATTGCTTCTTATATAGAGCAAGAAGGCAAGAAAGTCTTTGTCTTTTCAGCAGATTGGTGTGGGGATTGTCGCTATCTCCAACCTTTTTTGCCGGAAATTGTGGCGGAAAACCCTGAATTTACCTTTATTTTGATTGACCGAGATGCTTATATGGATCTGGCGAAAGTCTGGAATGTGTACGGAATTCCGAGTCTGGTCGTACTGGAAAAGGACAAGGAAATCGGACGGTTTGTCAATCGTGATCGAAAAACCAAAGCGCAGATTACGACCTTCTTAGCAGGATTAAAATAGGAGAAAATGATGATTGTAACATACAACAAAGAACAAGTCGGCGATGTCTTGATGCTGACCTTGAAAAATAGTGGAGAAGCAAAGCTCGCTGTTGAAAGAAAAGGAAAGGTGGCTCGCGTTTACCGTGAGGACAAGCAAGAAACGGTTGCCTGGAATATCTTTGATGCCTTGTCTTTCTTCGTCATCGAAGGCAATGGCCAAGTCTTTTTGACAGATGAGCAAGTAGATCGGTTGAACCAAGAGTTGGAAAGCGAAGGCTTTGCAGAACGCTTGGTCAATGACCGCGAACCAAAATTTGTGGTGGGAGAAATCCTTGAAATGGTAGCCCATCCAGATAGTGACCACTTGAATATCTGTCAAGTAGCAGTTGGGCCGGATAAGACAGTTCAGATCGTGGCAGGAGCTCCAAATGCGCGTGTCGGTCTCAAGACCATTGTCGCTCTTCCAGGTGCCATGATGCCAGATGGCAGCTTGATTTTCCCAGGTGCCCTTCGTGGTGAAAAAAGTTATGGCATGATGTGCAGTCCTCGCGAATTGCACTTGCCAAATGCTCCTCAAAAACGAGGTATTATTGAATTAGATGACGCAGAAGTGGCAGGAACACCTTTTGATCCTGCTCGTCACTGGCACGGATAAAAATAAGAAGATTCTAGGATGCTTGCAGTCCTAGAATTTTTTTATGGGAGCACCTCCATTTTTGAAGATTTTTTCGAATAAATAGATAGGAGGTAAATGATGTATAATAAAGTTATTTTAATCGGTCGCCTAGTAGCGGCTCCAGAATTGCATAAAACCAGCACAGATAAATCGGTTGCTCGAGTGACCGTGGCGGTCAATCGCCGTTACAAGGATCAAAATGGAGAGCGGGAAACCGATTTTGTCAATGTCGTTGTCTGGGGGAAATTGGCCGAAACCATGGCTAGTTATGCCAGTAAAGGCAGCTTGATCTCTTTGGATGGAGAGATCCGTACCCGTCGCTATGAGAAAAATGGGGTTATGCAGTATGTGACAGAAGTCCTCTGTCAGAGCTTCCAGTTGCTCGAGAGCCGGGCTCAACGAGCGATGCGTGAAAATGGTGGGACAGGAGATCTAGCTGATGTCATCCTTGAAGAGGAAGATTTACCTTTCTAGAAAGATCGAACCATCAGGCTTTGTGGGTGGAATGAGGCTGGGACAAAAGTTCTAGCCTCTTAATTGTTTTTGGATTGTCGAGCAAGACGCAGTGGTTGAGTGCTCAAAGCACTGCTTTGAGGTGACGGATAGAACTTGCGAAGCAAGTATCCTAAGTCTTTGTTCGCTTTTTAAGCTTCAAAGATGCCCTATGTTGACGGAAACTATGTTTCCTTTATCTGCAACCTTCAACAGTCTCTCAGACTGTTGAAGCTGTGCGGAGATGGGACGACGAAATCGAATTCTAACGAATGACCGATTTCTGTCCCACTCTCTCTTTTTTAGTCTTAGAGAAAGCTTGGTAAATTCCCAAGGATAGGGGAAATGGAATCGTTTTTTGCCCTTTTCGAACTTGAAGATTCTCTGCTTTATTTGAGGTGTTTTTTTCTTGACTATTTCTGACCAAGTGATACAATAGAAACATAGGTTAGCACTTGAATGACTAGAGTGCTAAAATACAAGTATGGAGGAACGACAATGTTAAAACCATTAGGAGACCGCGTGGTCTTAAAAGTAGAAGAAAAAGAACAGACTGTTGGAGGTTTTGTCCTCGCAGGAGCGAGCAAGGCCGAAACGAAAACCGCTACAGTTGTTGCTGTTGGTGAAGGAGCTCGTACCTTTACCGGTGAGTTGATCGCACCAAGTGTAAAAGCAGGAGATCAGGTCTTGATCGAAAGCCATGCAGGCATTGAAGTCAAAGATGGGGATGAAACCTACACCCTCGTTGGCACATCAAATATTCTTGCAATTGTAGAGTAAGAGAAGAAAGAGGTAAGAAAAATGGCAAAAGATATTCAATTTTCATCAGACGCACGTTCTGCCATGGTCCGTGGTGTCGATATTTTAGCAGATACAGTCAAAGTCACCTTAGGCCCTAAAGGACGCAATGTAGTCCTTGAAAAATCCTTTGGTTCACCATTGATCACAAACGATGGGGTCACCATCGCAAAAGAAATCGAATTGGAAGACCATTTTGAAAATATGGGTGCCAAATTGGTGTCAGAAGTGGCTTCTAAGACCAATGATATCGCAGGTGACGGTACAACAACCGCAACGGTCTTGACCCAAGCCATCGTCCGTGAAGGGATTAAAAACGTCACAGCAGGGGCCAACCCAATCGGCATCCGCCGTGGGATTGAGACCGCTGTTGCAACAGCAGTAGAAGCTTTGAAAAACAATGCGATCCCCGTATCCAGCAAAGAAGCCATTGCTCAAGTCGCTGCTGTGTCTTCACGTTCTGAAAAAGTCGGTGAATATATCTCCGAAGCCATGGAAAAAGTTGGTAAAGATGGGGTCATCACCATTGAAGAATCCCGTGGAATGGAAACAGAACTGGAAGTCGTAGAAGGTATGCAGTTTGACCGTGGTTACCTTTCTCAATACATGGTGACGGACAATGAAAAAATGGTGGCTGACCTTGAAAATCCATACATTTTGATTACGGACAAGAAAATTTCAAACATCCAAGAAATCTTGCCATTGTTGGAAAGTATTCTTCAAAGTAGCCGTCCACTCTTGATTATCGCAGATGATGTCGATGGAGAAGCTCTCCCAACACTTGTTTTGAACAAGATTCGTGGTACCTTCAATGTTGTCGCTGTCAAGGCACCAGGCTTTGGAGATCGTCGCAAGGCGATGCTAGAAGATATTGCGATCCTCACAGGTGGTACAGTGATCACAGAAGACCTCGGCTTGGAATTGAAGGATGCAACCATCGAAGCTCTTGGTCAAGCAGCGAAAGTCACTGTTGACAAAGATAGCACTGTGATTGTCGAAGGTTCTGGTAACCCAGAAGCGATTGCCAACCGTGTCGCTGTCATCAAGTCTCAAATCGAAACCACAACATCTGAATTTGACCGTGAAAAATTACAAGAACGTTTGGCTAAATTGTCTGGCGGTGTTGCCGTGATCAAGGTCGGTGCTGCGACAGAAACAGAATTAAAAGAAATGAAACTTCGTATCGAAGATGCATTGAACGCTACTCGCGCAGCCGTCGAAGAAGGGATCGTTGCCGGAGGTGGTACAGCCCTTGTCAATGTCATCTCTGCAGTTGCAGCTCTTGAATTGGAAGGGGATGAAGCAACAGGACGCAATATCGTCCTTCGTGCTTTGGAAGAACCTGTTCGTCAAATTGCTCACAATGCTGGCTATGAAGGTTCCATCATTATTGACCGTTTGAAAAATGCAGAAGCTGGAACTGGCTTCAATGCAGCAACTGGTGAATGGGTAAATATGATTGATGCTGGTATCATCGACCCAGTCAAAGTGAGTCGTTCAGCCCTTCAAAACGCAGCTTCCGTTGCCAGCCTCATTTTGACAACCGAAGCCGTCGTAGCCAACAAACCAGAACCAGCTGCCCCAGCAGGACCAGCAATGGATCCAAGCATGATGGGTGGGATGATGTAACCTGATACCAATGATTGGTGCTAAAGCACCGAATCATTGGACGGTAGCCGCTATGTTGCGGTCTACCTAATCATCTTACTAGCTCAAAGGGAGGAAAGTAACGTTCCTCCCTTTTCACGTCGTAACTCCTTGGTTAATTTATCAGGTGTATTTATTGTTACGGCAAGCACCATGGTGCCTTGCCGAAGTGTCTTACTAAGAAAATAAGAGAGTGGGACAGAAATAGGTCATTCGTTAGAATTCGATTTCGTCGTCCCACCTCCGCACAGTTGAGTAGGGCTGTAAAAGCTGATGAAATCAGC
>NZ_JAAPAW010000009.1:52844-122761 GCF_014435245.1 Streptococcus sp. IMAU 99161
GACCACTGCGCCTTGCTCGACAATCCAAAGACAATTGAGAGGCTAGGACTTTTGTCCCAGCCTCTATTTTCTGTCGTAACCGCTACAAATGATTGAGACTTTGCCTTTATTCACTTGATGCCAAGCCCTATTAGGTGGCTAGCTGTATCTTCTGGTATTATAGGATAATATTTTTATTTTAAATTTGTAACAAAAATGATAAATACTAGTTAAAGAGGAGTTGGTGAAACCCTTTATTTTCTAGTGTTTTCGGCGTTTTTGAATCAGGATAAAAATGCTAACAAATTGCAATATAAATTAACTGAATTTGTAACATTGTTAGTGTAAACTAATAAGGGTAGATCTTAGATCTGCATTGTTGCAAGGGGAGAACTTCCCACATACATGTCTATTGACAATAAAACTTGATCGTACTATTGCTGTCAGTAAAATGAGAGTTTGAACATGGCGTAGATTATATCGACCTTTTTCATATTAAAAATATTTTTCAAATTCCCCTTGCGCAAGCTCTCCCGGATTCCTCCGGGAGAGTTTTTTCTTTTCAATAAAATGATTATTCAGTACTCCTCCTTCAAGTACTTGGAAAGATCTTGCTATTCTAAAGCTCTAATTGAGGGCTTTTTATTACATGCTAATAAGAAAAATCAATGCCGTAGTTTTCCTTTAGATAGGTCGCTAACTCGGCTTTTTCTTCCTCTCTAAATCGACAGAGGCTAAGGGCGAGACGCAATTTCAAAGTGTTTGTATTGATGATGATGTTTGACTTAGAAATATCTTCTAACTGGGTGACTTCTCTGAGGTTAAAATCTAAATAGCAAGCCTTGCTGTTGACATGATCAGGGTCGCTGACGTCCACTTCAACATACGATGCTCGCAACAATTCTTCTTTGGGGATGAAGATTTCTTTTGAGAAGAAGAGTCCGGGGTAGACATAAATACCTTCAAAGGTGAATTCAAAGGAGACTCTGTGGCTAGTCAGTCTTTTGATGCCTGCGATCGTTGCGTAGATAGCAGCGAAAAAGAGGACGGTTGGAATCACAGTGAGAAGATTTAGTTGAGAAAAGTCGATTAATCCATGTAAGAGAAGAAAGAAAATTTGAATGAATATAGCCGATGCAAAGAGTAGATAGCCACCACCGACAAATTTTGAATAATAGATTTTCATAGGAACCTCCTTGTATATAATAGAACTCGCCACCTCTTTTTCAAGTAGAAGACGTTTAGGTCGTGCAGAGTTAAAATTCTAGCTATATTCATCATATCCTATGGAACGAAATTCTGTCAACCTTTTAGCAAGCTGCGAGGCAGTAGCTTTCGTATGATTTAGTAGTTGGTTTGTGGTATACTGGGATTTAGGCATTACAAACTTTGCGAACTAATTTTCATGATTGGAAAGAGATCAATATGTTTTTTCTTAGACGGCCCCGTGTTTTTATCGGAAATTAAGATTGCTCATAAAAAAATGTGGGGCAAATGATGGGACAAATCAGTTATAGACAAGCAAAAAAGCCTTGTAAATCAAGGCTTTTTCCTGTTGTATTTAGATGCCCCCTACAGGGCTCGAACCTGTGACCCATAGATTAAGAGTCTACTGCTCTACCAACTGAGCTAAGGAGGCAAATATAAAAAGCTGTATTGGTGCCGAAACTTCACGATTTGTATTGAACCCGCGCAATTAAGCAGGTGGGCAACTCGCTCTAACTGAAGCTGCTTCCGCGTGAGACGGCCTGCATGCTGTTAGAAGTCTTTTGTTTCCCTAATAATACAAAAATAGTCGGTCAACACTTAAGTGTGAGTTCGTACACCACAGCGTTTCTATATGTATATGATACCACATTTTGAAAATATTTCAAGAAAAAATCTCATTTTTTTGAAACCGATGTCACTTTCTCTTGAGCTGATCGATCTTCTCCTTGGTGGCTCCGAGGGCACGCTCGTACTTGCCATTTTCATTGGGAGTGAAGTAAGAAGCGTGTTTAATCTTGTCTGGCAGGTAGTCTTGCTTGACCCAGTTGCCAGGATAGTTGTGGGGATATTTATAGTTTTGTGCATTTCCCAGTTCCTTGCTTCCAGCATAATGGCCATCACGGAGGTGGCGGGGAATAGGGAGGTTGCCAGAACTTCTAAGATCAGACAGGGCCTTATCCATGGCAAGGTAGGCTGAGTTGGACTTAGGTGAAAGGGCTAGATCGATGACGATGTTGGCGATGAGAATGCGGGCTTCAGGAAAGCCGATGCGCTCAGCTGCTTGAAGCGCCGTTACGGTATGAATTTGGGCATCTGGATTGGCCAGACCGATATCCTCATAGGCAATGACCGTCAAGCGACGAGCTAGGCTAGGTAGGTCTCCCGCTTCGATCAAGCGAGCTGCATAGTGGAGACTAGCATCGACATCCGAACCGCGGATAGACTTTTGCAGAGCAGAGAGAACATCGTAGTGGCCGTCTCCGTCCTTGTCCATGGTGATATAGCTACGTTGGAGGCTATTTTCCATGATGTCTAGCGTAATATGGCGGACGCCTTCTGCATTTTCAGAGGTCGATAGCACCGCCAGATCGAGAGAATTAAAGGCGGAACGAAGATCTCCATTGGTCGAAGTAGCGATGAAGTCCAAAGCGTCCTCGTCGAGTACGACAGGAAAGTCAAAGCCACGCTCGGGGTCCTCTAGTGCTGTCTTCAGAGCCTGCTTGACTTCCTCCGTCGTCAGAGGCTCCAGCTCAAAGATTTGTACGCGGCTACGAATAGCGGGTGTGACAGAGAAAAAGGGATTTTCAGTCGTTGCACCGATCATGATGACCAGACCGCTTTCGAGCAAAGGCAAGAGAAAATCTTGCTTGGTTTTATCGAGGCGATGGATCTCATCCAAAAGTAGGACCAAACCACCAGAAAATTTGGCTTCCTCTGCAATCTCTTGCAGGCGTTTTTTACTATCAACTGTTGCATTAAAGGTACGAAAAGCATACTTGGTCGTTCCTGCGATGGCAGAAGCAATACTGGTCTTTCCGATCCCAGGAGGTCCATAGAGAATCATGGAGGACAGACGATTGGCTTCGACCATGCGACGAATGATTTTGCCTTCTCCGACCAGATGCTGTTGGCCGATGACCTGATCAATCGTCCGTGGGCGCATACGGAGTGCGAGATTGTCGGGCATTTCCTTCTCCTTTCTAGCTTTGTCTCCTTTCAAAGAGGCGGTTTTTATGGTAAGATTGTAGTAACTATTGTATCATATTCCGCTCTAAGAGTGGGAAATTAGAAAGAGGACGCTATGTCTAAGTACGGATTTTTGGATGTTTTAGAAGAGGAGATGGACAAGGTCTTTCCCTTTGATTATGAGATCAATTGGGATAAGAAAAATCATGCGGTAGAAGTGGCTTTTCTCTTGGAAGCACAGAATACGGGAGGGGTTGCACTGGTTGATGAAGCGGGTGAAGAGTCTGACGAAGATATTTTCTTTGAAGAAGCCGTGCTCTTCTACAATCCAGCCAAGTCTCATGTGGACGATGATGCCTATTTGACGGCGATTCCTTATGATCCGAAAAAAGGCTTGTCTCGTGAATTTCTAGCCTATTTTGCGACCTTTCTCAAAGACACAGCCGAGCTGGCCTTAGATGAGCTTATGGATTTCTTAGCAGACGAAGAAGCAGAGAGCTTTGAGATCGTCTGGAACCAAGAAGTCTTCGAAGAAGGCAAGGTTGGCCTAGAAGAAGGCACTTTTTATCCCTATCCGAGATATTAGGAGGGAAGCTCATGCTTGAGGATTGCTTAGAAGAACGGTTTGACTTTACGGGTTGTAAAATCGCCTTGCTTTGTGATGGGCAAATTTTGACCATTTTGCGCGATGACAAACCAACCATTCCCTGGCCTAATCTGTGGGAACTACCAGGAGGTGGACGGGAAGGAAATGAGACCCCTTTTGAGTGTGTGGCGCGTGAGGTTTATGAGGAATTGAACATCCAACTGTCGAAAGATGACATAGTCTGGTCTTGGATCTACCCTAGTATGCTAGATGAGAACAAAAACTCCGTTTTTTTAGTTGGGCAGTTGACACAGGAACAGTTTGACAGTATCGTCTTTGGAGACGAGGGCCAGGGCTATAAATTAGTGAGACTTGAAGAGTTTTTGGCGTCAGATCGGGTCGTTCCCCAATTACAAGAACGAGTGAGAGATTATGTGGAGGAAAGTTTATGATAAGACTTGAGAAAGCAGGAGCAGAGGATTTAGAAACCATTATTGCCATTCAAAGAGCCAGTTTTAAAGCAGTCTATGACAAATACAAAGATGAATATGATCCCTATCTAGAAGATCGCGAGCGAATCAAATGGAAATTAGTCGAGCGTCCCAATAGCTATTACTACTTTATAAAAGAAAATGAAGAAAACATCGGATTTCTACGAGTTCAGACGAATGAAGAGTTGACGAAAGCTTGGTTGGGAACGGCAGCGATTTTGCCTCCGTATCAAGGAAAAGGGTATGGATCTGAAGGATTGCGCATGCTAGAAGAGGAATTTTCAACCGTTAGACAATGGGATTTGTGTACGGTGTTACAGGATGAAGGCATGGTCGCCTTCTACGAGAAGAATGGCTACCATCAAACCCATATCGAGCCTGAAAAAGAAGGCATGGATATGGTCTACATGAAAAAGTTGATAGAGAAATAGAAAGGATGGTTCAGTTTAATTTCTAAATTGAACCCGCCCTAAACACGGTGCCAAAAAGATAAACTTCTCTTAGACACAAGCGTCTTCAGAGAGTTTCCTATTTTGGCTTTGTGTTTGACGGGCTTGGTATCTTAATGATGGAAACATGGCAAGAGTTAAAAGTTACAGTGAAGCGTGAGGGAGAGGAGCTGGTCTCTAACCTCTTGATTGAACTAGGTGCCCAGGGTGTTGCGATTGAAGACAGCATGGACTATGTAGGAAATGTCGACCGCTTTGGTGAGATTTTCCCTGAGGTCGAGCAGCAGGAAGAAATCGTGGTGACCGCCTACTACCCAGAAACGGTTGATGTAGCAGCGGTTGAAGCGGATTTGCAGGCTCGTCTCGCAGAATTGACCGACTTTATGGATCTGGGTGAGGTCAAGATGGGAACGACTGCCTTGGCTGAGGAAGACTGGGCCGACAACTGGAAGAAATACTATGAACCAGCTCGTATCACCCATGACTTGACCATCGTGCCGTCATGGACGGACTATGAGGCGACTGCTGGAGAAAAGATGATCAAGCTGGACCCTGGTATGGCCTTTGGAACAGGAACTCACCCGACCACTAAGATGAGCCTCTTTGCCTTGGAGCAGGTTCTTCGTGGTGGCGAAACAGTGCTGGATGTGGGGACAGGATCAGGCGTCCTTTCCATTGCTAGCTCACTTCTCGGTGCCAAGGAAATCTTCGCCTATGACTTGGATGATGTAGCAGTTCGTGTCGCTCAGGAAAATATCGAGCTCAATCCGGGCATGGAAAACATCCATGTGGCACCAGGTGATTTGCTCAAGGGCGTGGAGATTGAGCCAGATGTCATCGTGGCCAACATCTTGGCGGATATCCTCATTCATCTGACAGAGGATGCTTACCGCTTGGTCAAGGATGAAGGCTACCTGATCATGAGTGGGGTTATCAAGGACAAGTGGGAGATGGTGCGTGAGTCAGCAGAAGCAGCTGGATTTTTCCTTGAAACTCATATGATTCAAGGGGAGTGGAACGCCTGTGTCTTCAAAAAAACTAAGGATATATCTGGTGTGATTGGAGGCTAGCATGCAGCAGTATTTTGTAAAAGGCTTGGCTAGCTCACCAGTCACCATCGAGGACAAGGAGACCAGCAAGCACATGTTTCAGGTCATGCGCTTGAAAGAGGATGATGAGGTGATTTTAGTCTTTGATGATGGGATCAAGCGCTTGGCGCGCGTGCTAGATGTGGAGGCTCGTCAGTTGGAGCTAGTCGAGGAATTAGCTGATAATGTGGAACTGCCTATTCAAGTGACCATCGCATCCGGCTTTCCCAAGGGGGATAAACTCGAGTTTATCACTCAAAAAGTGACAGAGCTAGGTGCTAGCCAGATATGGGCCTTCCCTGCAGACTGGTCCGTCGCCAAGTGGGACGGCAAGAAATTGGGTAAAAAGGTCGAGAAACTAGAAAAAATCGCCCTTGGTGCAGCCGAGCAAAGCAAGCGGAATCTTGTCCCAAGTGTTCAGCTTTTCGAGAAAAAAGCAGACTTTCTAGCCCAACTGGACCAGTTTGACTGCATCGTGGTGGCCTATGAAGAGTCGGCAAAAGAGGGAGAAATCGCAGCTCTGATTCAGTCGCTGACAGGATTGGAAGCTGGAGGTCAACTGCTCTTGATCTTTGGACCGGAAGGTGGTCTCTCACCTGCGGAAATTGAAAGTTTTGAAGTCAAAGGAGCAGTCCTAGCAGGACTTGGGCCTCGCATCCTAAGAGCAGAAACAGCGCCACTCTACGCCCTCAGCGCCGTGAGTGTTGTTACAGAATTAATGAACTAACGAAGTGAAGAAATCACTTCGTTATTTTTTTACAAAAATCTTCTATTTTCAAAAATTTTTACGAATGATTAAAGTGAAGGGAGATTCAGAATGATCTCTTGATAAGATTCATATATGAAAGTAGCTTCATTGGTTTTCATCTGCTTCTAAAAGTGTTAAAATAGTATCCAAGAAACTGGAGAAAATACATGCCAAAAGAAGAGAATTTAACTGGGGACCAAGTCGTTGCCCTTACAAAAAAATATTTATCACCTGAGGATGTTGCCTTTGTGCAAAAGGCCATGTTTTATGCAGTTGATTGTCACAATGGGCAATTTCGCCAGTCTGGTGAGCCCTATATCATTCACCCGATTCAAGTGGCCGGAATCCTTGCTAAGCTAAAACTGGATGCTGTGACGGTTGCCTGTGGTTTTTTGCATGATGTTGTGGAAGATACGGACGCAACCTTGGATGATCTTGAGCGTGAATTTGGCCATGATGTGCGCGTGATCGTTGATGGGGTGACCAAGCTCGGGAAGGTCAAGTACAAGTCCCACGAAGAGCAGTTGGCAGAAAACCATCGCAAGATGCTTATGGCCATGTCTCAAGATATCCGTGTCATTTTGGTCAAACTAGCCGACCGCTTGCATAATATGCGCACCCTCAAGCATTTGCGCAAGGACAAGCAAGAACGCATTTCGCGTGAGACCATGGAGATCTATGCGCCACTGGCCCACCGTCTCGGGATTTCGAGCGTCAAGTGGGAGCTTGAAGATTTGTCTTTCCGTTATTTGAATGAGACAGAATTTTACAAGATTTCTCATATGATGAAGGAAAAACGTCGCGAGCGAGAAGAGTTGGTCGAAGAGGTTGTCCACAAGATTGAGACCTATGCGGCAGAACGCCACTTACATGGGAAAATCTACGGTCGACCAAAGCATATCTATTCGATCTATCGCAAGATGCAGGATAAAAAGAAACGCTTTGATGAAATCTATGATTTGATTGCCATCCGCTGTATCCTGGATACTCCAAGCGATGTCTATGCTATGCTGGGCTACATTCATGAGCTCTGGAAGCCAATGCCGGGGCGTTTTAAGGACTATATTGCCAACCGGAAGGCCAATGGCTATCAGTCGATCCATACGACTGTATATGGCCCTAAAGGACCGATTGAATTCCAGATCCGAACCAAGGAAATGCATGAAGTCGCTGAGTACGGGGTTGCGGCTCACTGGGCCTATAAAAAAGGCATCAAAGGTCAAGTCAACAGTAAGGAATCTGCTATTGGGATGAACTGGATCAAGGAGATGATGGAACTCCAAGACCAGTCAGGCGATGCCAAGGAATTCGTAGAAAATGTAAAAGAAGACATCCTGGCAGAAGAGATTTACGTCTTTACTCCAGATGGAACTGTGCGCTCTCTTCCGAAAGATTCCGGACCGATCGATTTTGCCTATGAAATCCACACCAAGGTTGGGGAAAAAGCGATTGGGGCTAAGGTCAACGGCCGGATGGTGCCCCTCAATACCAAACTTCGGACGGGAGATCAGGTGGAAATTATCACCAATGCTAACTCCTTTGGTCCGAGTCGTGACTGGTTGACCCTTGTTAAAACTAGCAAGGCGCGCAATAAGATCCGTCAATTCTTTAAAAATCAAGACAAGGAATTGTCGATTAACCGGGGCCGTGACCTCTTGATGGCCCAATTCCACGAGCATGACTTGGTAGCTAATAAGTTCATGGACAAAAAGCACATGGACAAAGTGCTACAAAAATCCAGTTACAAGACAGAAGAAGCCTTATTCGCGGCGATTGGGTTTGGAGAGATCGGGGCGATTACCATCTTTAACCGCTTGACGGAGGATGAACGCCGTGAAGAAGAGCGGGCCAAGGCACGTGCAGAGGCAGAAGAGCTGGTCAAAGGTGGTGAAGTCAAGGTTGAAAATAAAAAGGACACCTTGAAGGTCCGCCACGAAGGCGGTGTAGTCATCCAAGGTGCATCGGGGCTCTTGATTCGGATCGCCAAATGCTGTAACCCAGTTCCAGGTGATGAGATTGTCGGCTACATTACCAAAGGTCGTGGTGTTGCCATTCATCGCCAAGACTGTATGAACCTCCGGGCTCAAGACAACTACGAGCAACGGTTGATTGACGTCGAATGGGAAGAAAATAATACAACCAAAGACTACATTGCCCACATTGATATCTACGGTCTCAACCGTACAGGCCTTCTCAATGATGTGCTGCAAGTCTTGTCCAATACGGCAAAAATGGTCTCAACTGTCAATGCCCAACCAACTAAAGATATGAAATTTGCCAATATCCACATTTCCTTTGGGATTCCAAATCTGTCCATGTTGACAACGGTTGTGGATAAGATTAAGAGTGTGCCGGAGGTGTACTCTGTTAAGCGGACCAACGGCTAATCTTCTGCGAAAATCGACTTCATACTGCGTTAGTTTCAACTGGCCTAACTATAGTTATGCCTGCGTCTCACTGCCTTGTCTGAAGTCGATTTTCATTGAAGCACGTAGGACGTGGTCAGAACATTTTTATAGCTTCGTCTCGCTGCCTTGCTCTAAAAGCAACTGAACAGCCGTTGCTTTTCAGCTAGTGTGACTGCGTCTCACTGCCTTGTCTGATGTCAATTTTCTTTGAAGGTTAGCAGTGAATGCTCGATAGATTTATAAAATAGGATAATAAAATGAAATTAGTGATTCAACGGGTCAAGAGTGCCTCGGTTTCCATTGATGGTCGGGTCTACAATGCAATCCAGCAAGGTTTATTGCTCTTAGTGGGAGTTGGGCCTGAAGATCAGCAGGAAGATTTGGATTATGCTGTGAGAAAGATTGTCAATATGCGTATCTTTTCAGATGACGAGGGCAAGATGAATCTCTCTGTAAAGGATATCCAAGGAGAGATTCTGTCAGTATCTCAGTTTACACTTTTTGCCGATACTAAAAAAGGCAATCGTCCAGCCTTTACAGGTGCAGCCAAACCAGATATGGCGGAAGCTTTCTATCAAGAATTTAACCAAGAACTAGCCAAGGAAGTTTCTGTTGAGGCAGGAGTCTTTGGAGCAGATATGCAGGTGGAACTGGTCAATGATGGGCCAGTAACCATCATCCTTGATACAAAAAATAAATAAAAAGAGGCTCTATCTTATCTGCATATAGCGGATAAGATAGAGCCTTTGTTTGTCAAATCTAGTTCTAACCGTTAAATATGATAGTTGAGTAAGATACAGGTTAACGATTCATTATTTTATTCTTTATCATTCCATACGAATAGAGCACCTACAGCATTGATGATGTAAAAGATGTATTTTCCAACATTGGCAAAATTTCCTTGGATACTAGCTTTTGTTAATTGAACGAAATTGTAAACCAACCAAAATTCCCATTGAGTTGTTAATTTAAGAGCATTCAAAGCATTTGCAATCAATGAAAGGCCAAATGCAATCGTTGTAACGTAAGCAAGGAGGTTCATCTTGCCCCCGTAGCCAATATAGTTTGTTGCAAAGGCAAATAGGAAGGCTAGAACTGAAATGATGATGGCTGCCCATTTCAATTGTTTTTGGCTCATCTTGTTTGGTCTACCTTCTTGTGAAGCTTCCCATTTCTTAATGGCAAAGGTATAAATGAGAAAGGTGACGGGATAGGTGATAATCGCAGCCTTATTTCCGAGGATATAATCAATGGTACCAGATAGGATTGTATTGACAATTCCGTAATAATTCCCCCATTTACTCAATTTACCAGTAAAACGAGTGGACAACATTGAAATTCCAACGTTAGTAACTGAAATGAGTCCAAATGGAACCAATGCGGTCCATGCTCCCCAATCAACAAACTTGTCTAATCGTGAATTAAGGTAGCCTGATGCAATCGCTATACCGACAACTAAAGCCACACCAAACAGGTCAAACCATTTTGATGTAGCGAAAACTTTGAGTGATTTTTTCATAAGATGGTCTCCCCCCTCTTTGTCGCGTCCATTCTACACCTAAAAAAAAGCAAAGTCAAGTCATATAGCAATATAAAACCCTGAAAATAGAGATTTCAGGGTTTGGTTTTTAATTGTTAATGACTCAGTTGATTTTTTCTACATAGAGTTGTTGGGCGATCACTTGGTTGATCGAAATTTCTTGACCATGGATAACTAAGTGATAGAGGCCTGTGTAGTCATCATACCGTTGAAATTCGAGGGTATCGCCAATCTGGAGATGGATTTGCTCTAAGAATTTTAACAATTCATAGGTGTCATACACCCTTTGCAGAATATAGAGACCAGGTTGGGTCGTTTCACTGAGACGATCTTGGTAGGCTTCGACCAGCCGTTCACCTTTTCTTGGAATTGTCCCACCGTGAGGGCAGGTCTTAGGAGTTCCAAGCATGTGATCCAGCCGGTCGATGAAATGTTCAGAAACGGTATGCTCGAGAACTTCTGCCTCTTCATGGACTTCTTCAGTTGTGTAGCCAAGATTTTCCAGCAGAAATACTTCAATCAAGCGGTGCTTGCGGTAGAGATCAGAGACCAATTGCGAGCCTAGATCTGTTAGCAAATACCCACTAGCCTTGTCCTTCACCAAGAGGCCCTCAGAAACCATGCGCTTGATCATCTCGGTCACAGCGGGTGGAGAGACCTGCATGCGACTGGCGATTTCCTTATTACTGATTTTTTCAACTTCTGTACCAATTTCATAAATGCACTTGAGGTAATCTTCTTTATTTGGTGTCATGCTTTCCTCTTTTCTTCGCTTACTTCTAGTATATCAAAAAAATCCTCAAAAACGCTAATGGAGTTCTGAGAATTGTCTCAAGCTTCAAAAGATGGTAGTATAGAAGTATAGAAAGGACGGCGCCATGAATAGACGGGAATTAGCGAGACTAGGTTGGAGAGAGCATAGTTTAGCCTATCTAGAGAAGTACTTGCAGGGATACAAAGATTCACAAGCCTACCAAGAACAATACCAGTCTGTCTTTTTCTTTGCCAGTCCTCTATTTCAAAAAATGTGGGAGAAAGAACTTCAAAATTTGGATGAAGTGGCTGCCCAAGACTTGCTGAGGGGAGTCATGAAACTGCTTCTCATGCCAAGTGACCTGTCCGGAACTTGTGAAGAAACAGCCTTTCTTCTGAGTAGGATAGCTCCAGATTGTCCGCCAGGCTCTGACTTTTGGAAGGCTTTCTCACGCGTCGTGCAAATCGCCTTTGAAAAGGATCCCTTAGCAGATCAGTCGGGAGATCAGCTCTTGAAACGCCAGGTTCACCAGTTGCGCTACCTACTTTCCAGTTACCAAGCCCAATGGATTCGGACGCATGAGGCCAGAGCTGGACAGACTGACGAGGAGGCCTTACAAGCTTACCTACAGGAGGCTAGAGCGATCACGGTGGATGCTTATGCAGCAGCTCGTCTCCACAATAAGGTCTCCGTGACATCAGATGGTCAACTCCATTATCCTTCAGGGGCCTCCCAACAAGTCAATTTCAAGATTCTACTGAATTTCCACACGGAGTATATCCTGGACCAGGATGGCCAATTTCTCAACGAAGTAGACCCATATCAGATTTATGAAAATGGCATTGTCAATGGGGCTAGTTTTAACTACGGGTTGGCTAGGGGCCGGACCCATAAGGACTTGGATATTGATCCCGTTAAAGCTTGGGATCCACCTTTTCGAAATCAGGTCCTCTATCAGCAGGGTGTTCGCTATCTAGCTCCTAAAAATGATCGCAGTGTCGAAGGCTACTGGAGTCGAAAAGGAGTCTTTGCACAAGGAGGCAAGAGCTACAAGCAACAAGTGGCACAGCGCGTGCGGCGTTTCCTCAGAGGCATCCCTCGCTTACGCTGGCGGGTTCTCCTCCAGAATGGACTCCATAGGATTTTATAGCAATGAAAAAGAGGTCACAGACCTCTTTTTACTTTATCCCAGTGCTTTGACAGCTTCGATTGCAGCGTCGTAATTCGGCTCACTATTGATATTGTCTAGGTATTCAACGTAGGTAATCTTATTATTTTCGTCTAAGACCAAGACAGCGCGTGCGAGCAAGTGCCATTCATTGATCAAGAGGCCATAGGCTTTTCCGAAGGAATGGTCGAAGTAGTCTGAGAGCATGATGGCATTGTCGAGCCCTTCAGCAGCGCACCATTTTTTTTGAGCAAAAGGAAGGTCAACAGAGACCGTCAAGACGACAGTATCTTCCAAGTTTGATAAGGTTTGATTGAAATGACGCGTTTGAGTGGAACAGATCCCTGTGTCAATAGAAGGGATCACACTGAGGACTTTTTTCTTGCCAGCAAAATCAGCTAACGATTTCTTCTCCAGAGCTGGAGTGATCAATGAAAAATCATGGGCAATTTCCCCTACTTGAAGTTGAGACCCAGTAAAGGTAACAGGATTTCCTAAAAATGTTGTCATAGAAAAGACTCCTTTTTTATTTTTATTGTACCCTAATGGAGATGAAGGAGCCACTGATTTGTTTAGAAAATCTGAAGGTCCTACTGACTCAATCCTTCTGCGATCTTGTCTAAGTTCCACTTCATCATGCTGTAGTAGCTATCGCCCTTTTCTCCTTTTTTGGCAATGGAATCCGTGAAGATCTTTGCATGGATTGGGATATGGGTATCCTTAGCCACAGTTTTCATAGGACGTTCATCGACACTGGATTCGACAAAGAGGGCTGGGACCTTGGTTTGCCGGAGCTTTTCTACCAGCGATTTAATTTGGTCAGGTGTGCCTTCTTCTTCCGTATTGATTTCCCAGATATAGGCAGATGGGACGCCGTAGGCTTTGGAGAAGTACTTGAAGCAGCCTTCGCTGGTTACAATCATCTTCTTCTCTTCTGGGATATTGTTGAATTTTTGTTTGGCTTCTTGGTCGAGCTTGCTGAGTTTTTCAGTATAGGCTGCTAGATTTTTTTCGTAGAAGTCCTTATTTTTCGGATCTTTGGCGATCAATTGCTTGGCAATGTTTTTAGCGTAGAGGATACCGTTTTCGAGATTGAGCCAAGCGTGAGGGTCTTCTTTTCCAGCTTGGTTTTGGCCTTCCAAGTAGATGACGTCGACTCCCTCGCTAGTAGCGAAATAGTCCTTGTTTTCTACTTTATTGGCATTTTTGACTAGTTTAGTAAACCAAGCATTGCCACCGGTTTCGAGGTTGATCCCATTGTAGAAGATCAGATCTGCTTGCGAGGTTTTTTTGACATCTTCTGGTAGCGGTTCGTATTCGTGCGGGTCTTTGCCGACGGGAACGATACTGTGCAGCTCGATCTTATCCCCAGCTATATTTTTGGTGATATCTGCAAGGATGGAGTTGGTGGTGACCACTTTCAATTTACCAGAAGCTCCAGAAGAAGAGCCTTTGCTACAGGCCAACAGACCAAATAAGAGCGCCACAAAGAGGGCAAGGATAGAAGTGAATTTTTTCATGTGTTTCTCCTTTTATGAGATGAAAGAGCGTGCCGGTTCTTTCTTTGCTTAGGAGCGATAAAGAAGCTGATGAGAAAGAAGGCGGCAGAAGTGAGGACAATACAAGACCCAACGGCGATGTTCAGGCTATAGCCAATAAAGAGTCCTAAGATAGATGCAAGAGCACCTAGGCTAGAGGACAAGAGCATCATGGACCAGAGGTTATTGGTGTAGAGATAGGCCGTCGCAGCGGGTGTGATGAGCATGGCGACGATGAGAATGGTCCCGACACTTTGCATAGCAGTGACAGAAACCAAGGTCAAGAGTACCATGAGGAGGTAGTGATAGGCCTTGACCCGAACACCCATGGATTGGGCCAGAACGGGATCAAAAGATGTGAGCAGCAAGGGACGAAAGAGCAGGACAATCACCAGTAAGACCGCCACACCAATACCAATGGTCATCCACATATCCTGGTCTTGCACGGCCAAGATATTTCCAAAGAGGATGTGGAAAAGGTCGGTGGAACTTTTAGCGACTCCAATCAGGATGACTCCTAAGGCGAGGAAAGAAGAAAAGGTAATCCCAATCGCAGTGTCGCTCTTGATGATGGAGTTGCTCTTGATATAGGTGATGAGGACAGAAGCTAAAAGACCAAAGACAATGGCGCCAATAAAGAAATTGATGCCCAGGATAAAGGACAGAGCGACCCCCGGAAGGACCGCGTGTGAGATGGCATCTCCCATGAGAGACATGCCTCGTAAAATAATGAAACATCCGACCGCACCAGCGACAATTCCGATGGCGATAGCAGTAATAAGGGCGTTTTGTAGGAAATGAAATTGTTGTAATCCATCGATAAATTCTGTAATCATCCGACTCCACCTCCTATAAAGAGTTCATGGCCGTAGGTGGCATGCAGATTTTCCTTAGTAAAGGTCTCCTCTGTTTTCCCAAAAGCAATTAGCTTGCGATGAAGGAGGAGGACCTGGTCAAAGTAAGCAGGAACCTTGCTGAGGTCGTGATGGACAATCAGGATGGTCTTGCCTTCTTTTTTCAAGGTTTTTAGTGTCTGCATAATGATGTCTTCGCTAACGGAGTCAATCCCAGCAAAGGGCTCATCCAAAAAGATGACATCTGCTTCTTGGACCAAGCAGCGGGCGATCAGGACCCGTTGGAATTGCCCTCCTGAAAGTTGGCCAATCTGGCGATCCGCTAGATCAAGAAGATTGACAAGCTTCATCGCATCTTCCACTTTTTGGAGATTTTCTTTGCTTTTTCTCTTGAAGATAGAAAGGTGGGGATAGAGACCCAGTGAGACACACTCTCTCACCGTGATGGGAAAGTGGAAATCAATAGCTGTTTTTTGCTCGACGTAGGCTACTCGTTGAAGAGCTTGGCTGAGATCTTTTTGATCAAGCTGGACCCTTCCCGAATGAGGAAGAAGTCCCAGCATGGCCTTGATTAGGGTTGATTTTCCAGCCCCATTGGGGCCAAGAATGCCTAGGATAGTCGGGCCCTGGATGGTGAGGGAAAGGTCCTCTAGAGCCAGCGTTTGCTGATAAGTAACACGAAGGTTTTCAATTTGAATCATGAGTTTCCTCCTTTGATATTAATATACATGAATAAAAAAATTAAGTCAAGTTAATTTATAAAATAATTTAACTTAAATCACTTGAAATCATTGAAAAAAGTTCCTATTTTTGATAAGGTTAATAGAAAAGAATGAAAGTGAGAAAATCATGGTACGTTTACAAGATGATTTTTATGATTATGTCAATGGAAAATGGGCTGAAACAGCAGTGATTCCTGATGACAAACCGTCAACTGGTGGGTTTATGGACTTGATCCAAGATATCGAAAACTTGATGTTGGATATTACTGGAAAATGGCAAAGAGGAGAAGAGTTGCCTGAAGATAGCATTCTGCAAAACTTTGTCAAATACCACAAAATGGTGGCAGATTTTGATGCACGGGAAGCAGCTGGTGTGGCTCCAGCTATGCCCTTGATCAACGAAATCAAGGCTTTGTCTTCTTTTGAAGACTATACCAGCAAGTTGGGTACCTATGAGCTAGCTGGGAAACCAAATCTCCTGCCATTTAGCGTGTCACCAGACTTTATGAATGCCCAAATGAATGTCTTGTGGGGAGAATCTCTTGCTCTTATCTTGCCGGATACGACCTACTATGAAGAAGGCAACGAAAAAGGTCCGGAATTGCTGGCTATCTGGCGTCAGATGATGGAAAAACTCTTGCCAAAATTTGAATTCTCAGAAGTAGAAATCAAGGATATCCTAGATAAGGTTATTGCGGCAGATGCAGAATTGGCTAAGTATGTCTTGTCAAATGAAGAAAAATCTGAATACAACAAACTCTACCATCCCTATGAGTGGGAAGAATTCAAGTCCTTAGTTCCAGAATTGCCACTCGACACCTTCTTTGCAGAAGTAATCGGACAAACTCCAGATAAAATCATCGTGCCAGAAGAGCGTTTCTGGAAGGAATTTGCGCCAACATACTATTCAGCAGCCAACTGGGAGACCCTTCATGCCAAATTGAAACTCGGAGCAGCCTTAGATTGGACGTCTTTCTTAACCGAAGAAATTCGTGTCTTGTCTGGTGAGTATGGACGGACCATTACAGGGATTCCAGAACCTCGTCCAAAAGAAAAAGCAGCTTTGGCTTTGGCAGAAGGCCCTTATAGCCAAGCGCTTGGACTCTGGTATGCAGGTGAAAAATTCTCACCAGAAGCAAAAGCAGACGTAGAACATAAAGTAGCGACTATGATTGAGGTCTACAAGGCTCGTCTTGAAAAAGCAGACTGGCTCGCTCCTGAAACCCGCGAAAAAGCCATTGTTAAACTCAATGTCATCACACCGCATATCGGCTACCCTGAAAAATTACCAGAAACATACGCCAAGAAGATCATCGACGAGAGCAAAAACTTGGTGGAAAATGCTCAAAAATTGGCTCAAATTTCCATTGCCCATAGCTGGAGCAAGTGGAACCAACCAGTTGATCGGAGTGAGTGGCATATGCCAGCTAATATGGTCAATGCCTACTATGATCCGCAACAAAACCAAATCGTTTTCCCAGCAGCAATTCTGCAAGCTCCTTTCTATGACCTTCACCAATCATCATCAGCCAACTACGGTGGAATCGGTGCGGTCATTGCCCATGAAATCTCCCACGCCTTTGACACCAATGGTGCTTCCTTCGATGAAAATGGTAGCTTGAAAGACTGGTGGAAGCCAGAAGATTACGAAGCCTTTACCGCTCGGACCCAAAAGGTTGTTGATCAATTTGAAGGCCAAGACTCATACGGTGCTAAGATTAACGGGAAATTGACCGTTTCGGAAAACGTGGCAGACCTAGGAGGGATCGCTGCAGCCCTTGAAGCCGCTAAGAAAGAAGCAGACTTCTCCGCAGAAGAATTCTTCACCAACTTTGCTCGCATCTGGCGGATGAAAGCTCGGACAGAGTACATGCAACTCCTCGCAAGTGTCGATGTCCACGCACCAGGAAAACTCCGTACCAATGTTCAATTACCAAACTTTGACGAATTCTTTGAAGCCTTTGATGTCAAAGAAGGAGATGGCATGTGGAGAAAACCAGAAGACCGAGTGATCATTTGGTAAATTAAGATAGGAGAGACGATTCGGTTTACCGAAACTTCCTGCAGAAAAATAGGAAATCAATGATGCATTCCATGAATGCCAATTGATTTATCTTTTTTCCAAAGGAAGTAGTCTCGACTTCAGTTAAGCAATTGATTGATTTTATTGACCATGTGGGCCGTGCCCACCAGTCAATCTCTCTTTTTCTCGACGCTCGTGAAAAAACTAAAAAATTCCCAAAGCCAAGTTTTAACCTGCTGAAACTAGCTTTGGGGATTTTTGAATGGATTAGAAATAACAATGGATATTATGATCTAGAAAAACTTGCTGGTAGTCATATAAATCTTCGGGATGCAAAGCTTTGACATTTTCCATTTGATAACGTCTTCCAAGTAGTTTGTATTTATTCTCGCCAAATTGGTGAAATGGTAGTAATTGTACTTGATCAATATCTAAGGAGTTGAAAAGAGTGGAAAATTCTTCCGCATCGGCAAGAGAGTCGTTGAATTGAGGTATCACAGGTATACGTAAAACAATTGTTTTTTTCTCTTTAAAGGCGTAATGGATATTTTTAATAATTAAACTATTTTGAACTCCAACTTTCTTTTTATGTTTGAGGCTATCGTAGTGTTTCAAATCGGTATAAATGAAATCAACATATTGGATCAGGTCAATAAATTTTTCGTGTTCAACAAAAGCAGTTGTCTCAATGGCAGTGTGAAGACCTTTTTCTTTAGCAGCTTTCAGTAGTGCTTTTGCAAATTCAAATTGGGCAAATATTTCACCACCAGACAAGGTCATACCGCCTCCAGATTCCTCATAGAAATCAATATCTTTCATAACTTCATTAATAATTTCATCTACTGTTTTTTCTTGTCCAGTTGTCCCGGGGGCTTTAGTAACCGCATCCAGCATCGGTTCTGGGTTCATTCTCTGTGACTCAGGATTAGAACACCACGGGCAACGTAGTGGGCATCCTTTTAGAAAAACAGTTGTTCTAATTCCTGGACCATCATGAATACTGAAATGTTGAATGTTGAAGATAATACCACGTGTCGTTTCCATATCTACTTCTCCTTCTAACTTATAATTGTATTATATATTTTTTTAGAAACAAAATCAATTACGAATGAAAGTTTTTATTCTTGTGTTTTTTTGAAAATTTTTGATAAAATAGAGGGGAGGTAAGAAATATGAAGCGTTTAGAAGAAATTTTAAAATTAGTTTCTCAGTATGAAAAAATTGATGTCAATACGTTATCCGAAGCCTTAGAAGTTTCAAAAGTAACGATTCGAAAGGATTTGGATAAATTAGAATCTAAGGGACTACTTCATAGAGAACATGGTTATGCTGTATTGAATAGTGGAGATGATATAAATGTCCGTTTATCTTTTCATCATGATACAAAAAGAAAAATTGCCCAATCAGCAGCAAAATTGGTGCAAGATAACGAAACTATTCTTATCGAATCAGGCTCCACATGTGCTCTACTAGCAGAAGAAATTTGTCAAACAAAGAAGAATGTGAAGATCGTGACAAATTCTTATTTTATTGCAGACTTCATTCGAAATTATGATTCTTGCAAAATCATACTATTAGGAGGAGAATTTCAAAAAGACTCCCAAGTGACAGTAGGTCCGTTGTTGAAGGAGTTAATCCAATCTTTTCGTGTAAAAAATGCTTTTATCGGTGCAGATGGGTATGATGATGAATTGGGCTTTACTGGTAAAGATATGATGCGAAGCGAAGTTGTTCAATATATGTCTCAGGTTTCTGAAAATATAGTGATCCTAACAGACTCAAGTAAATTTCAAAAGAAAGGTAATGTTAGAAATTTTGCTTTATCTCAAGTTCAACGAGTGATCACGGATAAGGGAATAGCACCGGAGGCGATGAAAAAACTAGAACAAGCAAGTATATCCCTTACCATGGTATAGTTAGGAGAATAATTGTGAAATATGAACGTAAAAAATTATTGGCTAAGCTTGCTTACCTATATTATATTGAAGAAAAGAGTCAGTCAGAGATTGCTGCTGAAACTGGCATTTATAGGACAACAGTCAGTAGAATGTTAACTGAAGCTAAAAGGGAAAGAATTGTCAAAATTGAAATTGAGAGTTTCGATAGCAAACTATTTCGTTTGGAGAATTATGTCAAAGAGAAATATCATATTAGCGAATTAGAAATTGTACCAAATATTGAGGATGAACCTTTGTGGGATTTGGAACAACGTCTAGCTCGATCGGTTGCTGGTATGGTTCGTTCTCTTTTACAGGATGGAATGAATATTGGTTTTTCCTGGGGGAAAAGTCTCAGCCTTCTTGTTGATCAAATTGGTAGTAAGCGCTTAGAAAATGTACATTTTTATCCACTAGCAGGAGGACCCAGTCATATCCATGCCCGTTACCATGTAAACACCTTGATTTATAATATGACTAGTAAATTTCATGGGGAGTGTCGTTTTATCAATGCGACAATTATTCAGGAAAATAAGGAATTGGCAGAAGGAATCCTAACATCGAAATATTTTGATGATTTAAGAGAGAGCTGGGAAAATTTAGATATTGCAGTGGTAGGTATTGGTGGTCCTGCAGATACACATAGTCCACAATGGTTTGATATGCTTACGGACCAAGATTTTTCAAAATTACAGTCTGAAGAAGCAATTGGAGAGGTTTGCTGTCGTTTTTTCGATAGGAAAGGAAAACCGGTGTATCAAGATTTACAAGAAAGAACCGTTGCTATAACACTGGAAAAACTGAAGCAAATTCCTAAAACAGTTTCTTTGGCATATGGAGAAAGAAAAGCAGGGGCGATACTCTCGGTTATAAAAGCAGGCTATATTAATCATCTCGTAACCGATGAAGCGACGATTTTAAAAATGTTAGAGTTAGATGACGATTTTACTTTCATAAAATAATTATAAAGCTACTCAAAAATTGAGTGGCTTTTTCAATAGCCTCTAAAGCACAAATGTGCGTTATATAAAAACAAACAAACATATGTCTAAAAAATATTGACAGTCGATATCAAGGATGATATATTACTGTTAAGAAATAAAAGCGCTTTCAAAATAAAAGGAGGTTTTACTATGGAAGTCATTGTAGCAGATCAAATTATTATGGGATTAATTTTAAATGCTGGTGATGCCAAACAGCACATTTATCAAGCTTTATCATTCGCTAAAGAGGGGAACTTTGATTCCGCAGATAACGAAATCGAAAAGGCAAATGCAGCTCTTTTGGAAGCACATAACTTGCAGACACAATTTTTAGCCCAAGAAGCAGGTGGAACAAAGACAGAGATCACTGCTTTGTTTGTACACTCACAAGATCACTTAATGACATCAATTACAGAAATAAATTTGATTAAAGAAATGATTGACTTACGTAAAGAACTTTTAGTGAAATAACGAGGAGGAAAGTACTATGAAAATTGGTTTGTTTTGTGCAGCAGGTTTCTCAACAGGAATGTTAGTAAATAATATGAAAGTTGCAGCTCAAGAGTTAGGTATAGATGCAGAAATTGAAGCATATTCTCAGGCTAAATTAGCTGATTTTGCACCAGATCTTGATGTTGCATTATTAGGTCCACAAGTTGCCTATACTTTAGATAAATCGAAGTCTATTTGTGACAAAAATCATGTTCCAATTGCAGTTATTCCTATGGCAGATTATGGAATGCTTGATGGAAAGAAAGTTTTAAATTTGGCTTTAGAGCTCATTGATGCAGTTTAGGAGGTTATCATGGCTAAAATAGATTCTCAAAAAATCATTGGCCTAATCATGCGTTTTGTGAACATGCGTGGGATTATCGCACTTAAAGATGGGATGTTAGCAATTTTACCGCTGACAGTAGTTGGTAGCTTATTTTTGATTATAGGTCAACTACCATTTGAAGGATTAAATCAAGCTATTGCAAGTGTTTTTGGTGAAACTTGGACAGAGCCCTTCATGCAGGTCTATTCTGGGACATTTGCCATCATGGGGTTAATTTCTTGTTTCTCAATTGGCTATTCATATGCAAAAAATAGTGGGGTTGAACCTCTCCCAGCAGGTGTTCTTTCCTTGTCTTCTTTCTTTATCTTGCTAAAATCTTCTTATGTGCCAGCTAAAGGAGAACCTATAGGGGATGCTATAGCAAAAGTTTGGTTTGGTGGTCAAGGTATTATCGGAGCAATTATTATTGGTCTGGTGATAGGGGCCATTTATACACTTTTCATTCAAAAACATATTGTAATTAAAATGCCTGAGCAAGTCCCTCAAGCTATTGCAAAACAATTTGAAGCAATGATTCCAGCTTTTGTGGTGTTCCTACTTTCCATGATTGTTTACATTATTTCAAAAGTTGTCACAGGTGGTGGTACTTTTATCGAAATGATCTATGATGTAATTCAAGTTCCATTGCAAGGTTTAACAGGTTCATTATATGGTGCAATCGGTATTGCCTTCTTTATCTCCTTCTTATGGTGGTTCGGGGTACATGGTCAATCAGTTGTTAATGGTGTTGTGACAGCTTTACTACTTTCAAACCTAGATGCTAATAAATCTATGTTAGCGACTGGGAAGCTATCTGTTGAAAATGGTGCCCACATTGTAACACAACAATTTTTAGATAGCTTCTTAATTCTATCTGGATCGGGTATTACCTTTGGGTTGGTTATTGCAATGCTATTTGCAGCAAAGTCAAAACAATATAAAGCTTTAGGTAAAGTAGCTGCTTTTCCAGCAATATTTAATGTCAATGAACCAGTTGTATTTGGATTTCCAATTGTTATGAATCCAGTTATGTTTCTACCATTTATTTTGGTGCCTATATTAGCAGCTATTGTTGTGTATGGTTCGATTGCTATCGGATTTATGCAACCATTTTCAGGAGTTACTCTACCTTGGAGTACGCCGGCTATTATTTCAGGATTTATGGTTGGTGGATGGCAAGGTGCCATTGTACAGATAATTGTTTTAGGAATCTCTACACTTGTATACTTCCCGTTCTTTAAATTTCAAGATAAATTAGCTTGTGCGAATGAACTAGAAGCTGAAAAATAGTGTTCGAAATGGCAACGACACATTTGTGCTATTTTAGTTAAAACTAGCTATTCTACAGAGTATTTATTGAAATTTAAACGATTAAATGCTACTATAGTTACGAAAGAAAACAAAATAATTTCAAAAGAAAGGTTTATCAGATATGACAAACACAGTAGAAGTAGCAAGAACCTCCATCAAAACAGACTATTTTGGTAGTCTGACTGATCGGATGAATAAATATCGTGAAGATGTCTTAAACAAGAAGCCTTATATCGACGCTGAACGTGCCGTTCTTGCAACTAAGGCATATGATCGTTATAAGGAACAACCAAATGTTCTTAA
The DNA here is from genome assembly GCF_014435245.1 of Streptococcus sp. IMAU 99161. Classification (NCBI taxonomy): domain Bacteria; kingdom Bacillati; phylum Bacillota; class Bacilli; order Lactobacillales; family Streptococcaceae; genus Streptococcus; species Streptococcus sp. IMAU 99161. Next base: position 75,718 of record NZ_JAAPAW010000009.1, read on the forward strand.
ACGTGCCTATATGTTGAAAGAGATTCTTGAAAATATGACAATCTATATTGAGGATGAATCCATGATTGCTGGAAACCAAGCATCCTCTAATAAAGATGCTCCGATCTTCCCAGAATATACTTTAGAGTTCGTTCTGAAGGAATTGGATCTTTTTGAAAAGCGGGATGGTGATGTCTTCTATATTACGGAAGAAACAAAAGAGCAACTCCGTAGTATCGCACCATTTTGGGAAAATAATAACTTGCGTGCAAGAGCTGGAGCTCTTCTACCGGAAGAAGTATCTGTCTATATGGAAACAGGATTCTTTGGTATGGAAGGGAAGATGAATTCAGGAGATGCCCACTTAGCAGTCAATTATCAAAAATTATTGCAATATGGCTTGAAAGGTTTTGAAGAAAGAGCTCGCCAAGCTAAAGCAGCCCTAGATCTAACGGATCCAGCTAGCATTGATAAGTACCATTTTTACGATTCTATCTTTATCGTAGTTGATGCTGTTAAGACCTATGCTCAACGATTTGTGGAACTTGCTAAACAACTTGCTGAGACAGCAACTCCTGAACGTAAGAAGGAATTGCTTGAAATTGCAGAGATTTGCTCAAAAGTTCCATACGAGCCTGCAAGTACATTTGCAGAGGCTGTTCAGTCTGTTTGGTTTATTCAATGTATTCTTCAGATTGAATCAAATGGACACTCACTTTCATATGGACGTTTTGATCAATATATGTATCCATACGTTAAAGCTGATTTGGAAAGTGGACGGGAAACTGAAGAGAGTATTGTTGAACGCTTGACCAACCTTTGGATCAAGACTATTACAATTAACAAAGTACGTAGTCAAGCACATACCTTCTCATCTGCAGGTAGTCCGCTTTATCAAAACGTTACGATTGGTGGTCAAACACGTGATAAGAAAGATGCCGTCAACCCATTGTCTTATTTGGTGTTGAAGTCAGTTGCTCAAACTCACCTTCCTCAACCAAACTTAACTGTTCGTTATCATGCTGGTCTGGATGCCCGCTTTATGAACGAATGTATTGAAGTTATGAAGCTCGGATTTGGTATGCCTGCTTTCAATAATGATGAGATTATTATTCCATCCTTTATTTCAAAAGGTGTTCTTGAAGAAGATGCTTATGATTACAGTGCGATTGGTTGTGTAGAAACAGCTGTTCCAGGTAAATGGGGATATCGCTGTACAGGTATGAGTTATATGAACTTCCCTAAAGTTTTGCTCATTACGATGAATGACGGAATCGATCCTGCTTCTGGCAAGCGCTTTGCACCAAGCTTTGGTCATTTTAAAGACATGAAGAGCTTCGATGAATTGCAAACTGCTTGGGACAAGACTTTGCGCCACTTAACCCGCATGAGTGTGATCGTAGAAAACTCTATCGACCTATCTCTTGAAAGAGAAGTGCCAGATATCCTCTGTTCAGCTTTGACAGATGACTGTATTGGACGTGGAAAACACCTAAAAGAAGGTGGAGCTGTCTACGATTATATTTCTGGTTTACAAGTGGGTATTGCAAACTTATCCGATTCACTTGCAGCAATCAAGAAACTGGTATTCGAAGAAGGACGCTTAACGCCACAAGAGCTATGGCATGCTCTGGAAACCGATTACGAGGGCGAACGTGGAAAAGAAATCCAAGAGATGCTTATCCATGATGCACCGAAGTATGGAAATGATGATGACTATGCGGACAGCTTAGTTCGAGAAGCATACGATATTTATGTGGATGAAATTGCTAAATATCCAAATACTCGCTATGGACGTGGGCCAATCGGAGGAATTCGTTACTCAGGTACATCTTCTATTTCAGCCAATGTAGGACAAGGTCGTGGAACATTAGCCACTCCGGACGGTCGTAATGCCGGGACTCCACTTGCAGAAGGATGTTCTCCATCCCACAATATGGACCAACATGGTCCAACATCTGTTCTAAAATCTGTCTCTAAATTGCCAACAGATGAAATTGTTGGTGGTGTTTTACTGAACCAAAAAGTAAACCCACAAACTTTATCCAAAGAAGAAGATAAATTAAAACTTATTGCTTTACTCCGTACGTTCTTTAATCGTCTACATGGATACCATATTCAATACAATGTGGTTTCTAGAGAGACATTATTAGATGCTCAAAAACATCCGGAAAAACACCGTGACTTAATTGTACGTGTCGCAGGCTACTCGGCTTTCTTCAATGTACTATCAAGAGCTACACAAGATGATATTATTGGACGGACAGAGCATACTCTATAGTAAAGAGGTATGTATATGGAATTTATGCTTGATACTTTAAATTTAGATGAGATAAAAAAATGGGCACGAGTGTTACCCCTTGCTGGGGTAACTTCGAACCCAACAATTGCCAAAAAAGAAGGGGATATTGATTTTTTTGATCGTATTCATAAGGTGCGGGAAATCATCGGAGGTTCTCCTTCCATCCATGTTCAAGTTGTCGCAAAAGATTATGAAGGAATTTTAAAAGATGCGGCTAAAATTCGCGAACAATGCGATGAAAATACCTATATTAAAGTCCCAGTTACACCTGAAGGACTTGCTGCAATTAAAGTGTTAAAAGCAGAGGGTTACAAAATTACTGCAACAGCAATCTATACTGTTTTTCAAGGACTGTTAGCGATTGAAGCAGGAGCCGACTATTTAGCACCTTATTACAATCGTATGGAAAACTTAAACATTGATTCAGCTCAGGTCATTTCTCAGTTAGCGAGTGCCATAGAGCGTAATCATTCATCAAGCAAAATTCTAGCAGCTTCCTTTAAAAATGTGGCTCAAATTAACAGAGCATTTAAAGAAGGAACACAAGCAATTACGGCAGGAGCAGATGTCTTTGAGGCAGCTTTTGGAATGCCTTCTATTGCAAAAGCAGTAGATGACTTCGAGGCGGATTGGTCAGCTGTTCATCAAAAGAATACAATCTGATAAAGGAGGAATGTATGAGAAATTTTGCAAGTCCATCCCGTTACATACAAGGTGAGAATGCTTTATTTGAAAATGCAAAACCTATTTTGGAACTAGGAAGTCATCCTGTCTTACTATGTGATTCAGTAGTCTATGATATCGTAGGAGAACGTTTTGAAAAGTATCTCCTCCGGTATGGCTTTACAGTCTTACCAGTGTTCTTCAATGGTGAAGCTTCTGATAATGAAATCAATCGTGTGGTCAGTCTGGCAGAAGAAAATGGCTGTGATTTGGTTATTGGACTTGGTGGAGGAAAGACCATCGACAGTGCAAAAGCGATTGCCGATCTTTTACAATCACCAGTTGTCATTGCTCCGACCATTGCCTCGACAGATGCTCCTGTTTCGGCCTTGTCAGTTATCTACACGGATGAGGGAGCCTTTGCTCGCTATATCTTCTATTCTAAAAACCCAGAATTGGTCTTGGTAGATAGTAAAGTGATCTCTCAAGCACCAAAACGTTTGCTCGCTTCTGGTATCGCAGATGGATTAGCGACTTGGGTCGAAGCGCGTGCGGTAATGCAAGCCAACGGAAAAAACATGTTAGGCAAACACCAAACTCTAGCGGGTGTCGCCATTGCGCAACGTTGTGAAGAAATCTTATTTGCTGATGGCCTCCAAGCTATGGCTGCTTGTGAAGCTAAGGTCGTAACTCCTGCTTTAGAAAACATCATTGAAGCCAATACCCTTCTCAGTGGGATCGGGTTTGAAAGTGGTGGCTTGGCAGCGGCTCACGCCATCCATAATGGCTTTACGGCCCTTGCTGGGGATATCCACCATTTGACACACGGTGAAAAAGTAGCTTATGGAACCTTGGTTCAATTGTTCTTGGAAAACCGTCCAAAAGAAGTTTTGGATAAATACATTCGCTTCTATCAACAAATTGGCATGCCAACGACTCTGAAAGAAATGCATCTTGAAAATGCAAGCTACGAAGATCTTCTCAAGGTTGGTCAACAAGCAACGATTGAAGGAGAAACTATCCATCAAATGCCATTTGAAGTGAAAGCATCTGATATTGCCCAAGCAATCGTAGCAGTAGATGCCTACGTTCTAAGTTTAGACTAAATTAAAATCTGTCATTCATTAAGAACGTGATTTCTTTCAAATACAAGAACTCCCATACCTTACGGTAATGGGAGCTTTTTTCTATTTCCTTCTATTTGGATCAGTTTGTTTAAAGATTAGGTATAAAATTCCAGCGGGTAGGAAGCAGAAGATCCACATAACATCGAATCCTTTTTTCTTGTTGCTGGAGTTTGTTGGTTGGGAATCGCTGATCGCAATTCCAGGCTTGATACTTGGGGAGACCTGCTTCAAGCCGTTTTGAACCACCAGTCGCTTGTTTTCTAGTTTGATAGCTGGTTTGGTCCCTTTTTTGACGGTTGCATAAAAGTCTTTTTCCAAGTGAACAGTATGGCCATCAATTTCGTGGTCACCTGCAGAGAGGACCTTTTTATATTGATAATCCGCAAACATTTTCTCAGCTAAGGCATTTCCGATTTGATTGCGGTAGCTTTCTGCGATTTCAACATCATAGTTCCCAACCCCTAGGATCACTTCGATGATCCGTTGCTTGCCTCGTTTGGTGGTTGCTGTGTAGTTGTAGTCGGCAGTCGGGCTCGATCCAGTCTTGAGACCATCCGTTCCCTTGAGTTCAAACTTCCCGCCTTCTAGCGAGGTATTGTAGTTGTCATAGCTTTGCTCATATGGCGTGCCTGGCATGATGGTCGTGTGGGCCTGTTTGGTGTATTCCAGCATTTCCGGCAAGTCATTGACAATGTGATAGGCAAGGATCGACATGTCTCGCGCTGTAATCTCATTATTGGCGTTCAAGTCGTGGTGTTGTGGATTGTAGTAGCCCTGTAAGACGGAAATCATCGCCCCGTTTGGGTTATTCCATTTGGTATGGACCATGCCCATTTCTTGCGAGTACTGATTCATCAACTCTAAGAATTTGTCTGGATCATTGTCTGTGACAAGATTAGCCAGCATAATCACAGCAGCACTTGAAGATGGGACAAAGAGCATCTTGAGTAATTCGGATACCTTATACTGTACACCGGCAACAATCGGAGAATTGCTCAGAAGGTTATTTTCTGAGATGGCTTGGTCCGCTTCGGTCGCAGTGACAACGGTATCGTAAGTGATTTTTCCTTCTTTGATTGCCCGAAAAACCACGTAAGCACTCATGAGCTTGGCCATGCTTCCGGAATCGCGAACAGTATCAATATTGTCCCCGTAGAGGATGGCTCCAGTATTAGCATCAATGACAATGTCTGCTTTGGGCTTGTAAAAGTTATCAAAGTTTAATCCAGCATCGGATGCAATTTTCATCACATCCTCTTGCTGGTAGATATCGTCCGCAAAGGCAGTGGAAATGGATCCAACTGTCATCGTTCCCACAAGTAAGCCTAAGAGGGTATGGTTTCGTAATTTTTTAAAGAATCTCCAATCAATCATAGCCTCTATTATACCATACAGTGAGGGGATGTGAAAGAGTTTCAAGTCTAAAAAAAGGATTGGTGGAAAGGCAATTCTGTTTCAAAATAGAGACGAGGGGGTCATCACTTCCCTATCTGTTTCCGCCTTTTTCTTTGGTGGATCCTTTAAAAATCCCCTAAAAATGGTATAATAAGAGCATCACGAAAATTGGAGAGACGCTATGAGTTTTTACAATCATAAAGAAATCGAGCCTAAGTGGCAAAAATACTGGGCTGACCATCACACTTTTAAGACAGGAACAGACGCCTCAAAACCTAAGTTTTATGCATTGGATATGTTCCCTTACCCATCTGGAGCGGGTCTGCACGTAGGACACCCAGAAGGGTATACAGCGACTGATATCCTCAGCCGTTTCAAACGTGCACAAGGCTACAACGTCCTTCACCCAATGGGTTGGGATGCCTTTGGTTTGCCTGCAGAGCAATATGCTATGGATACAGGGAATGACCCAGCGGAATTCACAGCGGAAAACATTGCCAACTTCAAACGTCAAATCAATGCGCTTGGATTCTCTTACGATTGGGATCGTGAAGTCAATACTACAGATCCGAACTACTACAAGTGGACGCAATGGATTTTCACCAAGCTTTACGAAAAAGGTTTGGCTTATGAAGCTAAAGTTCCAGTAAACTGGGTTGAAGAATTGGGTACAGCCATCGCCAACGAAGAAGTCCTCCCAGATGGGACATCTGAGCGTGGAGGCTATCCGGTTGTCCGCAAACCAATGCGCCAATGGATGCTTAAAATTACTGCCTACGCAGAACGTTTGCTTAATGACTTGGATGACCTTGACTGGCCAGAGTCTATCAAGGACATGCAACGCAACTGGATTGGTAAATCAACTGGTGCCAATGTCACTTTCAAAGTGAAAGGAACAGACAAGGAATTCACCGTCTTTACCACTCGTCCTGATACTCTTTTTGGTGCAACTTTCACTGTCTTGGCTCCTGAGCATGACTTGGTAGATGCTATCACAACACCTGAACAAGCTGAGGCTGTAGCGGACTACAAACACCAAGCTAGCCTGAAATCAGACTTGGCTCGTACAGACCTTGCCAAGGAAAAAACAGGGGTTTGGACGGGTGCTTATGCCGTAAACCCTGTCAATGGGAAAGAAATCCCAATCTGGATTGCCGACTACGTTCTTGCTAGCTACGGAACTGGTGCTGTTATGGCCGTACCTGCCCACGATGAGCGTGACTGGGAATTTGCCAAACAATTTGGCCTTCCAATCGTAGAAGTGTTGGAAGGTGGAAACGTAGCAGAAGCTGCCTACACAGAAGATGGCCTTCACGTCAACTCTGACTTTCTGAACGGTCTTAATAAAGAAGACGCCATTGCCAAGATTGTAGCTTGGTTGGAAGAAAAAGGCTGTGGTCAAGAGAAAGTGACCTACCGTCTCCGCGACTGGCTCTTTAGCCGTCAACGTTACTGGGGTGAACCAATCCCAATCATTCATTGGGAAGATGGGACTTCAACAGCCGTTCCAGAAAGTGAATTGCCACTTGTCTTGCCAGTCACCAAGGACATCCGCCCTTCAGGTACTGGTGAAAGTCCACTAGCTAACTTGACAGACTGGCTGGAAGTAACTCGTGAAGATGGGGTCAAAGGTCGTCGTGAAACCAACACCATGCCACAATGGGCAGGTTCAAGCTGGTACTACCTCCGCTATATCGATCCACATAACACTGAGAAATTGGCCGATGAGGATCTCCTCAAACAATGGTTGCCAGTCGATATCTACGTGGGTGGTGCAGAACACGCCGTACTTCACTTGCTTTACGCTCGTTTCTGGCATAAATTCCTCTATGATCTCGGTGTTGTTCCAACTAAAGAGCCATTCCAAAAACTCTTTAACCAAGGCATGATTTTGGGAACCAGCTACCGCGACCACCGTGGGGCTCTTGTGGCGACTGACAAGGTTGAAAAACGTGATGGTTCCTTCTTCCATGTGGAAACAGGGGAAGAATTGGAACAAGCACCAGCTAAGATGTCTAAATCCCTCAAGAACGTGGTCAACCCAGACGATGTGGTGGAACAATATGGTGCTGATACCCTTCGTGTCTATGAAATGTTCATGGGACCACTTGATGCTTCCATCGCTTGGTCTGAAGAAGGTCTGGAAGGAAGTCGTAAGTTCCTCGACCGTGTGTACCGTTTGATTACAAGTAAAGAAATCGATGCGGAAAACAATGGTGCTCTAGACAAGGTTTATAACGAAACCGTTAAAGCTGTTACAGAGCAAATCGAGTCTATGAAATTCAATACAGCCATTGCCCAACTCATGGTCTTTGTCAACGCGGCAAACAAAGAAGACAAACTCTATGTGGATTACGCCAAAGGCTTCGTCCAATTGATTGCTCCATTTGCCCCTCACTTGGCAGAAGAACTCTGGCAAACAGTCGCAGAAACAGGTGAGTCCATCTCTTACGTAGCTTGGCCAACATGGGACGAAAGCAAATTGATTGAAGACGAAATCGAAATCGTCGTCCAAATCAAAGGTAAAGTCCGTGCCAAACTCATGGTCGCAAAAGACCTTTCACGCGAAGAATTGCAAGAAGTGGCTCTGGCTGACGATAAAGTCAAAGCAGAGATTGACGGTAAAGAAATCGTGAAAGTGATTAGTGTACCGAACAAGCTTGTAAATATCGTAACGAAATAAATTTAAAAGTCCTCCAGAGGTAGACTCTGGAGGATTTTTGTATTGCTATATGCTATAATAGTTCCAACTAAGATAAAAACACAGTTCTGGTTGGTAGTCCAGACGTAGGCAAGCCTATCAGTAACCTTCCTCCTTGGTTGTCCATTCTTAGGGATAGATTTAAGGAGGTGCTGTCGTGGAAACAATTTCAATTGGATTGACAGTTTATTTTGAAGATGGATTTTGGCATGGTTTGTTCGAACAAGTGTATCGAGAAAATTATCAAGTTTGTCGTGTGACATTTGGTCAGGAGCCAAAAGATGATGAAATTCTAGAGATCTTACAGACTCAGTTTACTCAATTATCTTTTAGTCCAGAAGCTATAGTTAAGCAACATGTAAAAATCAAGAATCCTAAACGATTACAGCGAATGGTAAGGAAACAAGTAAATCAGAAAGTTTCTTCCAAGTCGAAAGAACTATTGCAGTTGCAGTATGAGGAAAGGAAAAAGATTTCAAAACATCAATCTAGTGTCCAAAAGCAATTGCTCAAACAAGAGAAATTTGAACGCAAACAGCAAAAACGAAGAGAGAAGCATAAAGGACGTTAACCCTTGTCTCTCTCATAAAAAAAGCTTCGGTAGGATGTACCTACCGAGGCTTTTTAACATGTAATGAAGGATTGTTGAATAGCTGGGTCATTTTCCCAATCAGCTCGATCGTAGCTGCCTGTGATGGTGTGTTCTTCAGAAAAGAGGAGGACCCGTTCGACAATCGGTGCGATTTGCTCGAAATGGTGGGAGGAAATCACAATTGTTTTTCCGGCTGTTTTGAGTTCTTGAAGCAAGGCGACAATCAGCTTCTGGTATTTTGGCGAGAGGCCGTTAAAGGGCTCATCAAAGAGCAAGAGGCTAGGATTCATGGTGAGGACACTGGCGATAGCGACTAGTTTCTTTTCGCCACCAGAAAGATGGTAGGGAATGCGATCTCTCAGGTGTTCAATCTCTAAAAGAGCAAGCGTATCCTTGACGCGTTGTTCGACTTCGGACTCGGCTAAGCCTAATTGACGTGGTCCAAAAGCCAGTTCATCATAGACGCTTGTATTGAACAATTGGGTATCGCTGTTTTGAAAAATGAGTCCAACCTGCTGGAAGAGTTGCCCAGCACGATGGGGATCTTTCAAGAAGTCTTGGTCAATGGTCCAGTCCTTGAAGTGGTATTGACCAGACGAGAGGGGCAAGAGCCCAACTAGAATTTTAAAGAGGGTCGATTTTCCAGCTCCGTTTGGGCCCATCAAGCCCACGGTTTCCCCTTTTTGGATCTGGAGTTGAATATCGTGGATTCCAGTTTCTTCGGTATAGTGGTAATTTCCATCCTGAATGGTAATCATAGGGCTTCCTTTCTAGCCAAGTAAGATCGTGAAGGTCATAAGGACCCCCAATTCCAATAGGAAAAAGACATCTTCCTTCTTCCAGTGGAAGGCTTCTTTGCGCTGTGTATCCATGCCGTAGCCTCGAAGAATCATCGCTTCGTAAACTTCTTTGGTGTGGTTTTTTGTGGATAGGTACAAGAGTCCGAGTATAGAGCCAAAGAGATTGAGATTCACTTTTTGTCCTACCGTTCTCAGCTGGACGCTTTCAATCTGTTGTTGCAAGTGTTTCCCTAAAATATAGCCGTATTTGAGGGTAATATCAATGGTTTGCACGAAGGTTTTTGGGACACGTAATTGCCGAAGGGCCTCGACCAATTGCACACTTGTCGTTGTAGCTAGAAAGAGGGAAATATTGAGGACAATCATCCCTGCACGGAGCAAAAAGAGGCCACCGTTTTGAAACCCTTGAAATAAAATGCTGGGCAAAATCACAATTGCGGAAATCCAAAGTACCTTGAACAGAACCTTAAAAAGATGCAGTAAGACATCACCAGGTAGTATTGAAATGTGAGCCAATAAGAGAATCGCGATGAACCATAGTTGGATCGAATGGTGGGCAGTCGTGATGAGGATCGCTAAAATTAAGAAGGAAACGAGCCGCATCCAAGAGGAGGTTTTAGCCTTGAATGCGGGTGTCGTTTGTTTCATTTTTCCAAGAAAATGACGCAACGTTTGAAGATTCATTTGTAAATAATGATGGCTTTTTGATGCTTCAAGAGTTGCTTGATCTTGATAGACCCAGTCAGGAAGTTTACTCATGAGAAGTTTTTTCTCCGTTCATTGAGCGAATAATTTTACTGATAATATAGAAGATAAGGACGGCCGTAACGGCTGAAAGAATATAGCCGATCGCGATTTTCGTTCCAGGAATGGTGTAATCACTAAACAAGGCTTCAAATGAGAATCCATTTTTGATCCCTGTTGGGACTTTACCGTGAAGCAGGCTACCTAATTCTTCAGCAGACCATTCGCCAAAAGCTGTCCCGTTTGCGAGGAGTCCAAGTGGGCTGAGGACGATCAAAGCAAGGAGTACCCAGCGAATTTTTTTAACAAATGAAGTTGTATTGACGGTACTTGGTGTGTACAACTCTGCAGGAGCAACTTGTTTGACAAATCGGTAAATCACAACGGTGAAGAAGGCTTCGACCCAACCTGCGACAAGGAGGTGAGCTCCCAACATGGCAGGAACCGTGATACTCAATCCATAAGGATTATAGAGTGGCTGACCAGCTTCTGAAGCGATGAGGGGTTGCAAGCCCAATTCAACACCAGCTAAGAAGGCAGCGGCATTGATCGAAAGATAAGAACCAACGATGACGCCAAGTGTTTCTTGATGGTGTTTGCGGAACAAGCTGTAAATGGCATAGCCAACAAAAGGCATTACAATGGCCATATTAAAAATGTTGGCCCCAAGAGCGAGAATCCCTCCGTCCCCGAATAAGAAGGCCTGTAGCAGTAAGGCAACCGTCAACGCCAGAGAGGCCGCATAGGGGCCGATGAGAATGGCGAGAAGGGTCCCTCCGACAGCGTGAGCGGTCGTTCCACCAGGGACAGGAACATTAAACATCATTAATAAGAAGGACAAAGAAGCAGCGATCCCAAGCATCGGCGCTAGCTCTTTGTTTTCTTTTAATTGGACCTTGACTTTTTTGACAGACAAGACAATAACAGGCGCAGCAGCAACCGCTAAAACCGCACAACTTGCTGGGCTTAGGTAATTATCTGGTATATGCATAACAAATTCTCCGTTCGTCTAATTTATTTCAGTTAACAGATTACCACATTGTAAAATAAGGTGTCGTTGCAAAACGAGTCCAACATTTGTTACTTTTACTAGAAACAAGGCTATTTTACTAAAAGAAATTGGTAGAAAGAAGGGATGAACACTACTTTGAAGGCCTATAAAGGCTTTTTTAAGGTGAATTTGAATAAATTTATTAATTCCATATCGAAATAGTTGACAGGTGTAATGGACGGTGATACAATGGCTGTGATATTTCGATATAGAAATAAAAAGGAGACAAAATGGACAAGAAGCAAGGGGGCTACCAAGCTCTACAGATACGCTTGTTGAACGGGCGACTGTTTCAAAAACTCTTGAGCAAGGAACCAGATGCCCAATACCGAAGTGAACAGGGGAAAATTTTAACGATTCTGTGGAAGCAAGAATTGGGGTGCGCTACTGCGACCGATATCGCTCTTGCGACAGGTCTAGCTAATAATACATTGACCAGCATGGTTAAAAAATTGGAAGAACAAGGCTTGGTTACGATTCAACCTTGCACGCAGGATAAAAGAAAAAAATATATTTCTTTGACAGACCTCGGTTGGGCGCAAAAAGAAATTGGGGATCGTGTCAGCAAGGAACTGGGTGAGATTTTCTACCAAGGTTTTTCTGACCAAGAAATCCGAGAATTTGAGGCCTATCAAGAGCGGATTATTGAAAATCTAAAAGCTAAAGAGAATGAACTGTAGTAGAGGGGAAAACGCTTATGATTGGAATAACAGGTGTAACAGGGGAATTAGGCTCTTTTGTGGCTGATCTTGTCGATAAGAGAGGAATGGCTTCTATCCATCTGGCACGAAGCCCAGAGCGGGCAACAGTCTACACGACTGCGAAAATTCGTAAGATGGTGTATGCCAATACTCCAGAGGTGGTTGAGGCCTTAAAGGGGATCGATGTCTGGGTCAGCACCTATACAGCTATCAAAGTTGGAGAACAAGCTGGGGTTTCAACAGATGTTGGAAACGTTCTAGGGCATCCAGCAAGTAGCCTATTGGATATTCTTAGAGATAGAAAACGTATTGAGGAAGATTAAATGATTGAATACAAACATGTAGCCTTGCGCTACACAGAAAAAGACATTTTAAAAGATGTCAATCTTCGTATTGAAGATGGAGAATTTATGGTCCTCGTGGGACCTTCAGGATCTGGAAAAACCACTATGATCAAGATGATCAATCGGCTTCTTGAGCCGACCGATGGCAATATCTACATGGACGGGAAACGCATTAAGGACTATGATGAACGGGAGTTACGTCTGTCTACCGGCTATGTTTTGCAGGCCATTGCCCTATTTCCTAACTTGACAGTTGCGGAAAATATTGCCCTCATTCCTGAGATGAAGGGCTGGAGCAAGGAGCGAGTGGCTTCCAAAACAGTCGAACTTTTAGAAAAAGTAGGTCTTCCAGCTTCTGATTATGCCGATCGAAAACCCCATGAGCTCTCTGGTGGGGAGCAACAGCGTGTCGGAATTGTCAGGGCCATGATCGGGGAGCCAAAAATCTTACTGATGGACGAGCCTTTCTCTGCTTTGGATGCCATTTCTCGCAAGCAGTTGCAAACTCTTACCAAAAACTTACACAAGGAGTTCGGCATGACCACTATCTTTGTTACACACGATACCGACGAAGCCTTGAAACTAGGCGATCGCATTGCGGTGCTAGAAGAAGGAGAGATTGTGCAGGTGGCCGATTCCAAGACCATTTTAGCCCAACCAGCCAATGATTTTGTCGCAGATTTGTTTGGAGGTGCTCACCATGTCTAAACTACTTCTAACCTTTCAAGAGCGTTTTGGGGACTGGCTCACAGCCCTTGGCCAACACCTGCAATTGTCTCTTTTGACCCTTATGATTGCTATTTTCATCGCAGTACCTTTAGCGATTTATCTTAGTACGCGCCACCGAGCAAGTAACTGGGTCTTACAGATCGCAGGAATCTTTCAGACCATTCCTTCCTTGGCGCTTCTAGGACTGTTCATTCCCATCATGGGAATTGGAACGCTGCCTGCTTTAACCGCTCTGGTCATCTATGCATTATTCCCGATTTTACAAAATACCATTACCGGTTTACGTGGGGTTGATCCCAGTTTAGAAGAAGCGGGGGTCGCCTTTGGGATGACCAAGTGGGAGCGCCTCAAGAAGTTTGAGATTCCTTTAGCCATGCCTGTGATGATGTCAGGCGTGCGAACTTCGGCAGTCATGATTATTGGAACAGCGACTCTAGCGGCCTTGATCGGAGCTGGAGGGCTTGGTTCCTTCATCCTCCTCGGTATTGACCGAAGAAATTATAGCTTAATTTTGATTGGGGCCCTTTCTTCCGCTCTTCTTGCGATTTTGTTCAATAGTATCTTGAAATGGATGGAAAAGGCCAAGTTGCGGACCATTTTTGCGGCTTTTGCTGTTATGGTCCTTGGTTTGGGAGTTAGTTATGCCCCAAGCCTACTTCCTCACAAAGAGAAAGAAAAGCTGGTGATCGCAGGTAAATTGGGACCAGAACCTGAAATTCTCATGAACATGTATAAACTTCTCATCGAGGAAAATACAGACATGACGGTGACGGTGAAACCCAACTTTGGGAAGACCGACTTTCTTTACCAAGCACTGAAAAAAGGGGATATCGATATCTATCCAGAATTTACTGGTACGGTGACGGAAAGTCTCTTGAAGGATAGACCAAAGGTGAGCCACGATCCGAAAGCGGTTTACAAGGTGGCGCGTGATGGGATTCAGCAGCAAGATCATCTGAGCCTCTTGCGACCGATGGCCTATCAAAATACCTATGCAGTGGCTGTGCCAAAGAAAATTGCCCAAACGTATGGCCTCAAGACCATCTCAGATCTCAAAAAAGTAGAAGGTCAGCTGAAAGCAGGCTTCTCATTAGAATTTAATGACCGCGAAGATGGAAATAAGGGCCTTCAATCCCTTTATGGTCTAAATCTCAATGTGGCAACCATGGAGCCGGCGCTGCGCTATGAGGCAATTCAGAAAGGAAATATCCAAATTACCGATGCCTATTCAACAGACCCTGAAATTGCTCAATATGATCTAGTGGTTCTGGAAGATGACAAGCAACTCTTCCCTCCTTATCAAGGGGCGCCACTGATGAAAGCTGAATTACTGAAAAAACATCCAGAATTGGAAGGCATTCTTAACAAGTTAGCTGGCAAAATTACGGAAAAGCAGATGAGTCAAATGAACTACCAAGTTGGGGTAGAAGGAAAATCCGCCGCTAAAGTAGCCCGTGACTTTTTGGTTAAAGAAGGGGATATCAAGAAATAACCAGACGAGGCTGGGACAAAAGTCCTAGCCTCTCAATTGTCTTTGAATTTTCGAGCAAGACGCAGTGGTTGAGTGCTCAAAGCACTGCTTTGAGGTGACGGATAGAACTTGCGAAGCAAGTATCCTAAGTCTTTGTTCGCTTTTTAAACTTCAAAGATGCCCTATGTTGACGGAAACTATGTTTCCTTTATCTGCAACCTTCAACAGTCTCCCAGACTGTTGAAGCTGTGCGGAGGTGGGACGACGAAATCGAAGTCTAACGAATGACCGATTTCTGTCCCACTCTCTTTTTATCTAGTGAACAGGTGTTGAAGATAGAGGAGGGACATTTTCTTTCAAAAACTCTCCGTTGAGACTCTTTTGAAATTGTGTTACAATATGGCATGAAAATGAATGAAAGTATATGGAAACAAGTATGAAAAAAAGACCAGTGATCGGAATTACAGGAAATGAAAGGCCCTTTCCAGATGATCCAGACGCGAATATGAGTTATGCGGCTACTGGCTTTGTCGAAGCGGTCAAAGAAGCAGGAGGGATTCCCTTGATCCTGCCAATTGGAGATGCCGATTTGGCCAAGCATTATGTCGCGATGATCGACAAGCTCATCATCACCGGTGGGCAAAATGTCCTACCAAAGTTTTACGGAGAAGAAATCACCATCGATAGTGATGACTATCTCTTGAAGCGCGATCTATTTGAGCTGGCCTTGATTGAGGAAATGCGCATAGCGAAGAAAGCCATTTTTACAGTCTGCCGTGGGACCCAACTTTACAATGTCGCTCTTGGTGGAACCTTGTACCAGGAGATTGAGCACCATTGGCAGGATAACCCCGGTCAATACACCAGCCAAGAGTTAGTGACCAAGGATCAAACGATCCTACATGAAATCTATGGGAAGACCAGTCGCATCAATTCTTTTCATCATCAAGGTATCAAAGACTTGGCAGCCGGCTTAGAAGTGATCGCGCGCAATCCAAAAGATAAGATCATCGAGGCGGTTCAAGCTACTGATGAAAGCCGTTTTCTCGGAGTTCAGTGGCATCCGGAACTGCTGTTTGACAAGAGCCCAGCAGACCGCAAGCTTTTTGAATACGTGGTGAATGAGTTGTAAAGAAAAAACTTAGTAGAGTAGAAAATCTGCTAAGTTTTTTAGTGACTGACTTCAATATTTTCGTGCCGTTCACGCCCTTTGTATCTTAAGGTTTCCTTAACTAGACCAATTTCTTGTATTTCTTGGTTGACAAACAGAAAGAAGCATTGTATACTGACTCCGCTGGTTATTTTTTAGGTAAATTAGACTAGACCAATTTTTAAAAAATAACTGAGAAATCGACCATAGGTCGTTTGACTAAGTAAAGGGGAAAGTATAGCAAGGGCTATATCGTAAAAACTATGTGCGGAATCGTTGGTGTTGTAGGAAATACAAATGCTACGGATATTTTGATTCAAGGACTTGAAAAACTCGAATACCGAGGCTATGACTCTGCAGGTATTTTTCTGGCCAGTGAAGGCCAGAGCCAATTGGTAAAGGCAGTTGGGCGTATTGCAGAATTGTCAGCCAAGGCAGCAGGTGTTGAAGGAACAGCCGGAATCGGACATACCCGCTGGGCCACTCATGGAAAACCAACTGAGGACAATGCCCACCCACACCGTTCAGAGACTGGTCGCTTTGTTTTGGTCCACAATGGGGTTATTGAAAACTACCTTGAAATCAAGGAAGAATACCTAGCAGGTCACCATTTCAAGGGGCAAACCGATACAGAAATCGCGGCCCACTTGATCGGAAAATTTGCGGAAGAAGAGGGCTTGTCGACGCTTGAAGCCTTCAAAAAAGCCCTCCACATCATCCGTGGAGCCTATGCCTTTGCTTTGATGGATGCAGAAGATCCAAGCACCATCTACGTGGCAAAAAATAAATCACCACTCTTGATCGGTCTTGGCGATGGCTACAATATGGTCTGCTCAGATGCTATGGCCATGATTCGTGAAACCAACCAATACATGGAAATCCATGACCAAGAGTTGGTCATTGTCAAAGCTGACAGCGTTGAAGTCCAAGACTATGATGGACATGTCCAAGAACGGGATAGCTACACGGCTGAACTCGACCTTTCGGATATTGGAAAAGGGACTTACCCTTACTACATGCTCAAGGAAATCGATGAGCAACCAACTGTGATGCGTAAACTCATCCAAGCCTACACCAATGAATCTGGTCAAGTAGTGGTAGACCCAGCTATTATCAAAGCGGTTCAAGAGGCAGACCGCATTTACATCCTTGCGGCAGGGACCTCTTACCACGCAGGATTTGCTTCTAAGAAGATGTTGGAAGAATTGACAGATACCCCAGTGGAACTGGGTATCTCCTCTGAGTGGGGCTACGGCATGCCGCTTCTTAGCAAAAAACCGCTCTTTATCTTCATCAGTCAATCTGGTGAAACAGCTGATAGCCGCCAAGTATTGGTCAAAGCAAATGAAATGGGGATTCCAAGCTTGACAGTGACCAATGTTCCAGGTTCCACTCTTTCACGTGAAGCAGACATGACTATGTTGCTCCATGCGGGTCCTGAAATTGCGGTCGCTTCCACCAAGGCATATACAGCTCAAATCGCAGCCCTAGCCTTCCTTGCCAAAGCCGTTGGGGAAGCCAATGGCAATGAAAAGGCAAAAGCCTTTGATTTGGTGCACGAATTGTCTATCGTTGCCCAATCGATCGAATCAAGCCTTTCAGAAAAAAAAGTGATCGATGAAAAAGTCCGTGGCTTGTTGGAAACAACCCGCAATGCTTTCTATATCGGACGTGGCCAAGATTACTATGTTGCCATGGAAGCCAGTCTGAAACTAAAAGAAATTTCTTACATCCAATGTGAAGGCTTCGCAGCGGGTGAGTTGAAACACGGTACCATTGCTTTGATCGAAGACGGTACACCGGTCATCGCCCTCTTGTCTGATCCAGTCCTAGCCAGCCACACACGTGGGAACATCCAAGAAGTGGCAGCACGTGGGGCTCATGTCTTAACCATTGCAGAAGAAAATGTCGCGAAAGAGACAGATGATTTGGTCTTGACAGCGGTTCACCCTTACCTCTCTCCGATCTCAATGGTAGTGCCAACTCAATTGATTGCTTACTTTGCAACCCTTCATCGTGGACTCGATGTTGATAAACCACGCAACCTTGCTAAATCCGTAACGGTTGAATAAGCTTGTCTATCTAGAAAAAATGAGGCTAGGACAAAAGTCCTAGCCTCTCTGTTTTTGGATTGTCGAGCAAGACGCAGTGGTTGAGTGGGCTCTACTACGCTGATTCCATCAGCTTTTACAGCCCTACTCAACTGTGCGGAGGTGGGACGACGAAATCGAATTCTAACGAATGACCGATTTCTGTCCCACTCTCATTTGCTTTATTTGTCAAAACCTTGCAAGGCTTTGAGGCGTTCTTCTGTTTGTCCCTTGGCATCTAGTTTTTTACCTTGGTAAACAGCAGATTCCCATGATCCATACATTGGATTTGGGAAGATGATGAATTTTTCACCAAATTCTTTTTGCAATTCTTCTAATTTCTTGTCGCGATCAGCTTCAGAGGTCTT
Organism: Streptococcus sp. IMAU 99161; assembly: GCF_014435245.1. NCBI lineage: Bacteria > Bacillati > Bacillota > Bacilli > Lactobacillales > Streptococcaceae > Streptococcus > Streptococcus sp. IMAU 99161. The sequence goes on from NZ_JAAPAW010000009.1 coordinate 93,925, forward strand.
AGAGAAGTCTGCGAAGTCGACCAGGTTGTCCCCAAAGAGTAAGACAAGATTAGTTTTTTCTTGTACAGTTTGGCGACGGCCTTCTTTTGATTTGACCCCTTCTTCTAAGAACATGAGGTGGTCACGTCCTTGGACCGGGATGCCTTCTTTTTCAAGATTCTTGATGGTATCATCTACTTGAGAGGTGGTGCGGTCAGAAATGTAGTAGATTTGAACTCCGTTTTGATTCGCAAATTGAAGGAAATCTTTGGCACCTGGCACTGCTTTTGCGGCTGCCTTTTTCACCCAAACATCCCAATCTTTAGGATTGAAGGCTGTACCGTCTTTGACGTTTTGAACTTGGTAAGGGCTATTGTCTAAGACAGTTTCGTCCAAGTCTAAAACGATCGAGTAAGGCTTATCAGAAGGCGTTTTTAGGATTTCCTTCAAACGGTCCGTAGCGACATTGTATCCTTGCAAATACAAGGCCTTTGTTTCAGCAGCCTTTTGGTACCAGAGAACAGACATGGTATTTTCTTGCGAGCGCTGTTGGTCATAGGTCAATGTGACCTGATTTTTAGAGCTAGTTGAGTTCGCTTCTTTTGTTTTAGTTGTGTTGCTTCCACAACTGGTCAATAAAATGACAGAAGCAAGAGCAGAAACGATGGTAAAGGTGGTTTTTGTTGTTTTCATAAACCGTAGACTCCTTAAAATTATTCTAAGGAAATTATACTCCTTTCGATTTTGACTGACAAGAAAAAGAAGGTGAATGCTTTCTATATCATGAGGAAACGTGAGGTTACAAAATGTTGATCTAATAGGATTCATTGTACAAAAATACCTATTTTTTTTATTCTAAAAAGAGGGGTATAGTTTTATATTATAACCGGATCAAGAAAACAGCAAAGCTGTCTTTTTCTTCTATCATCAAAAAATGGATAAGAATGCGCGCAAGTCTTTATTCGCAAGGACTTGTGCGTTTTTGCTACTCGCTTCAATAAAGAAATTTTAAGGACTTGATAGGGAAAATATATTAGTCAGTAACCTTTTCAGGTGATATCATGGTTACAAATTTCAGAAGTGGCGAGGTAGAACAAAGGCCCTACTCGCCAAGAGTTGAAGGAGGTTGACACAGCATGAGTAAAAAAGAGTTGGTTCTTCGTGCCATTCGAGGTGAAAAAGTTGAGCGAATCCCTGTAGGATTCTGGCTTCATTATGTGACCCAAGAAGAAAAAGAGTTGGGTCTAGACAATCCAGCCGTACTTGAAAAAAGTATCAAAGGACACCAAGAGTATGTTGAAAAAATTTCACCTGATTTTGTTAAGATCATGAGCGATGGCTTTTTCCGCTATCCGAGTGCTCTTTATTCGAGAGAGATCCAATCGATCCAAGAATTGAAGGACATTCAACCGATTGGAGAGCACCATCCTTGGATTGAACAGCAGATTGAAGTCGTCAAGGAGATTCGTTCCCATTTTCATGAGGAGATTGCTTCTTTCTACAATATCTTCTCTCCTATTTCCTATTTGAAACGCTGGTTCCGGACGGATCAATCCCGTGGAGACCAAGTGATTGCAGACTTTCTCAAGGAAGATCCAGAAACCTTGGCCCATGTCCTTGATGTGATTGCAGGAGATATCGATACTTTAAGTCGCCGCTTGATCCAAGAAGCAGGTGTGGAAGGGATTTACTTCTCCACCCAGCAGGTCCAAGATGAGCGCGTGACGGAGGAAGAATACCGTAAGTTCATTGAACCGAGCAACATCGCTGTCCTAGAGGCGGCTAGTGAGGCAGGCGGCATTAATATCCTTCATATCTGTGGTTTTGAAGGAGCCAGCAATGAAGTGGACCTCTTCAAGGATTATCCAGCCCAAGTCATTAACTGGGCGACTCATCATGAAGGTCTGAGCCTAGCAGCAGGTCGTAAGCTCTTTGGTGATCGTGCCGTCCTAGGTGGCTTTGTCAATGGCAAGAACGGCCTGCTCTACCAAGGGGAACGAGCAGCAATCGAGCAAGAAACGCGTCGCTTGGTGGCAGAAGCCGGTAGTCGCGGTTTGATCCTTGGAGCAGACTGCACGGTGCCAGACGATTTCCAATTGGAACGCTTAGATTGGGTACGCCAGGCAGCCGTCTTGTAAGAAGAAAGGAGAGGGAGATGAAAAAGATTCATGTGTGGTGTATCGTGATGACAGTCTTGTTTTTAGTCTTAGGACTTGCAAAAGCTACTGCAGCAAGTCCTAAGGTCAAGGCGAAAAAAGACCCGGATATGGCAAGGCTAGAGAAGATTCCGGCACACAGCCTCTCCCTCATCCGCCCGTCTGATGTGGCAGGCATTCTCCTACTAGATGGCCAGTGATAAAAAAAGATGAAGGCCTTGATAAAAAATATATATTAGTCAAAGCAGAATTGCCGTGTTAAGATAACAAGCAAGAAAAAAGAGAATGAGGTAAGAGGATGTCTACAAAAAGAGAATTAGTGTTAAAAGCTTTTAAAGGAGAAGCAGTTGATCGCGTGCCAGTTGGATTTTGGCATCATTTCACAACAGAAGAAGAATGGTTAAAAGGATTTTCCAATCCGGAAATTATTGAAAAAAACCTCAATGGCCATAAAAACTTCCTTCACACTGTCAAACCAGACTTTGTCAAACTCATGAGCGATGGCTACTTTGCTTATCCCAATCCAGCCATTCACAAGGGTCTTGAAAACATCTCAGACTTGGCAGGGATTGAACCTCTCGGAGCGGATCATCCATGGATCACAGAACAAGTAGAGCTTGTGAAAAAAATCCGTGCCGATTTTGAAGAGGATATTGTCGCCATTTACAATATCTTTGCTCCGGTAACCTACTTCAAATGGTTGGTCGGAGAAGTTTCAGGGGGAGATGACTTGATCGCAAACTTTATCGATCAAGATGCAGCAACTCTTAAAAAAGTATTGGACACCATTGGCCAAGATATTGCCAGCCTGAGCCAACGGATCATTAAAGAAGCAGGAGCAGACGGGATCTACCTCAGTGTTCAAAGTATCCAAGATGCGCGCGTGAGCCAAGAAGTGTACAAACAAGTCATTGCGCCAAGTGAACTCCATGTCTTAGAAGCAGCCAATGAAGCAGGTGGGGTCAATATCCTTCATATCTGTGGCTATGAAGGAGCTCGCAATGATATCCACCTCTTCACAGACTACCCAGCCCAAGTCTTTAACTGGGCAGTCGGACCAGAAGGCATCAGCTTGGCAGAAGGACGTGAAATCTTCGGTGGTCGTACCGTCCTAGGCGGCTTTGAAAATGGCAAAAATGGCCTTCTCTACACAGGAGACAAGGCTGCGATTCAAGCAGAAACCAAACGCATCATCGCAGAAACTGGAACCACAGGCTTGGTGATCGGTGCCGATTGTACCATTCCAAGTGACATTGATGAAGAACGAATCGAATGGGTTCGGGAAGCAGCAAAATAAGGAAAATAGAAAGAAGGAGAACAGAATATGAGTAAAAAAACGTGGATTATCGGTGGTGTAGCAGTACTTGCCATTGCAGGAGCAACGATTATTGGACGGAGCTTGAACCATGCAAACGACAGCAAGGGCTCAACAGGATCGAACAAGGTAACCACCTTGAAAGTAGCCCACACGCAAAACTATGTGCCTTACGATTTTGTCGATGAAAAAGGGCAATCAGATGGTTATGAAGTAGCTGTTTTGAAAGCCATTGATGAAAAACTGCCAGACTACAAGTTTGAGTACATTGGAACGAGTGATGACGATCTCTTGATCGGCCTAGAATCTGGTAAATACGATATCGGAACCAAGGGAGCTTGGTATACCGAAGAACGTGCCAAGAAATTTATCATTCCAAAAGAGGCAATCGGAGCTAGTATTATTGGATTTACTGTGAGAAAAGAAGATGCCAAGAAATACAAGAGCATCGATGACTTTGCCAAAGAAAAAGGGAAATTGGTTCCGATCTCCCCACAAAATGCGCAATGGAATGTCATCAAAGAATACAACGAAAAGCATAAGGATCAACAAATCGAATTAACAGCTGCTGAATCGTTCAAAGTGGCAGATGCCTATGCTTGGGTTCTGGAAGGTCGTTATGATGCCTTCTTTGACATCAAACTTTCCTTTGAAAAAGCTGTCACAGATAAAGAAGGTTCCTACCACCAATACGCAGACAAACTCAGCTGGTTTGCCTACAAAGGAATTCCAACTTACCCATTGATTCATAAGGATAAGAAAAACGAAAAATTTGCGGAAGAATACAGCAAGGCCATCAAAGAATTGGAAAAAGATGGGACGCTTGCTAAATTATCCAAAAAATATTTCGGTGAAGATGTCTTCAGTTATGTAGATAAAGAGAAATAAGATGGAACTGGGTGCGCATAGGCCCAGCTTCCTTATTTCTATCCGGATAAAGAAAGGAAAAGAAAGATGGTCTCATACGACATTTCCAAGGTCTGGTCATTTCTTCCAACCTTGGTCCAAGCCTTGCCAGCGACCCTAGCTTTGATGCTGTTAACGACGGTTCTTGGTTCTGCTTTTGGCTTGGTTTTGACCTGGGCACAGGTATCAGAAGATAAGGTAGGAGCAGGTCTAGCAAAAGGCTATGTCTTTACCTTGCGCTGTACCCCTCCGATTGTCTTGCTCTTTTTGGTCTTTTATGGACTCCCTCAATTTTTGAACTGGTGGTTAGGCATTGACATTGATCACTGGTCCAAGTTTGTCTTTGTCCTTGTAGCCATGTTTCTTCTCTTTGCTGCTATGATCTCTGAGGTCTTCAAGGCCGCTTATTTGGCCATTCCAAAAGGACAGATGGAAGCAGGATTGAGTATTGGCTTGACGCCACCTCAAACCATTTGGCGCATTGTCCTTCCCCAAGCCTTTCGTGTAGCTCTTCCCAATATGACGACGGCCATCTTGAACCTTATGCGCGATGCTGCTTTGGCTTATACCATTGGCTTTATCGATATCATGGGAGCAGGAAACAACTTGATCAGCCGCAATCTTGGGAATTATTCCCTCGAGACCTATACAGCTGTAGCAGTAATCTACTGGGCGATTGCCCTTGTAATCTCCTTCTCCGCTCAACTGCTTGAGAAACGACTCAGTGTAACAGAAAGGTAGCTTATGGATTTTAATTTTATTAGTAAAACATTTCTAGCCACCTTGGGTGGTGTTCCAGTGACCCTTCTGATCATGGTCGTATCGATCCTCTTGAGTTTTTTTCCAGCCCTCTTTTTGGCACTCGGTCAGATCTACAAGGTCAAAGGGGTTCGCAGTTTCTCAGTGGTTTACTTAGCCTTTATTCGCGCGACACCTCCGATTCTCTTGATTCTCTTCTTTTATAGTCTCTTTCCTAGCCTCTTAAATAGCTTTTTTAAGAGTATTGGCAGTCACTTTAATGTCTTTGAGATCAATCCCATTTACTATGCCTTTATCATCTTTAGCTTGATGACAACAGGGAGTCTGGCTGAAATTCTACGGTCAGCCATTCTGACGGTGGATAAGGGCCAGCTTGAAGCAGCGCAAGCCATTGGTTTGACCAACCGCCAAGCCTATATCCGCATCATTTTTCCACAAGCCCTGCGTGCAGCCCTGCCCAATCTCTGTAACCTGGTCATCAACTTGGTCAAAGGGACCTCTCTTGTCTTTGTCATGACCATCAAGGATATCACCGCCATTGCCAAGGTCGAAGCCTCTTATGGCTATCAATATTTTGAATCCTATCTCGTGATTTTTATTCTTTATATTGTCATTTGTGGCCTGATTCAGTGGGGATTCAACCTCTTGGAAAAACGCCTGACACTCGCATAGAAGAAGGAGAAATAAGAAGATGTTAGAAGTAGAACACGTATCGAAAAAATTTAAGGATCATCAAGTCCTGGTAGATGTTAATCTCAAGGTTAACCAGGGGGACGTCGTTGTTATTTTGGGTCCATCTGGATCAGGAAAAACAACCTTCCTTCGCTGCATCAATCACCTGGAAAAGGCGGATACTGGTCGTTTGAATCTGGGTGGGAAAGAGTATGACCTCTCAAAACTCAGTAAAAAAGAAATTTTAGAAATCCGCCAAAAGACAGCCTTTGTCTTCCAGCACTACAATCTCTTTGCCAATAAAACAGCGCTTGAAAATATTCTAGAAGGCCTGATTGTAGCTCGGAAGATTCCAAAAGAAGAAGCTCTTCAACGGGCAGAATCAGCCCTCGAAAAAGTTGGCCTCCTTGCTTATAAGGATTATTATCCGTCCCAATTGTCAGGTGGCCAGCAGCAACGGATCGGAATCGCACGTGCCATTGCAGTGAAACCAGACGTGATCTTGCTGGATGAGCCGACTTCAGCGCTAGACCCAGAATTGGTCGGGGATGTACTGGCTGTCATGAAGCAATTGGCCCAAGAAGGAGTGACCATGGTTGTCGTGACGCATGAGATGGGCTTTGCGCGTGATGTAGCCAACCACGTCATCTTTATGGATGGCGGGCACATCATCGAAGAAAATGAACCGCATGAATTTTTCAACAGTCCAAAAGAAGAACGAACCAAACAATTCCTTTCGCGAATTTTATCCGATGCTACTTATAGTGTCGAATATATGATTTAACAAGAGACACACCCTAGTTGGGGGTGTGTTTTTTGATTCTGGAAAAAATTATTTTTAAAAAAAGAGTCATTTTCGAAAATAATTACGAATAATATAAGTGAGAGGACAAATATGAAATACAAGAAACTGAAATTAGTGCTCCTATTGCTGCTGGCTTTGTCCCTAGGAGGTTGCAGTCTTTTTACGGATAAAGCTGCTGAGATAAGGGAAATGATTCAGATTGCAGAAAGCACGAAAATGGAGCGAGCGATAAAACACTTGTTAATCAGTATCGATCCTAAAGCTTTCACTTCAGAAGGAGTCATTCACTCCTATACCCTGATAAAAGGTAAATTGGAATACAACCCAATGGGAGGCATGAATGTCTATCTCGTTATCAATGGCGATAAAAAGTTAACGATCGATACGACTGTTCAAATGGAAGATTCAGGACAGTTCGAAGCAGGTAGTTACGGTATTTCAGCAGAATTAAGCCGTCTGTTAAGAGAAGTAGAAGAGGATTAATAAACTCATTCAGGCAAGTAATTTATGGAAGCATCAAAGGAAAATATGAGGTATAAAAAAAGATGGATGTTATGGTTATTGATAACCTCTTTGTGTTTAGGAGGATGTAGCATTTTTACAAATAAATCCGCTCAGAGGCGAGAAATGCTAGATATTGCAGAGAGTAAGCAATCAAAAATAGTTCTCGAAAATATATTGAGACAAGAAGATCCCCATGCATTAACAGCAAAGGGGATTGTAAAGTCATATAAAATCAACAAAGACCGACTGAGGTACAACCCTATGGGAGGATTGACGATAGAAATGGTGATTAACAATGATGAGAATTTAACTATTACGACAACCTTAACACAAGAGGATGATGGCCATCTAGAACAAAATGGAGTGGTCATTTCAGGGGAATTATCCAAGAAATTAGTAAATAATAAGGGCTTGCTTGAGAATGAATAAAAGATACAGCATAGTTGTAATCATGGTCCTATTGAGCCTACTTCCAAGTGGCTGTAGGCTCATTACCGGACACTCCACCAATAATCAAGAAATGATTCAAATCGCTGAGAGTCAGAAGATGAAAGTGGCAGTCGAAAATCTGTTAAACAAATTAGATCCAAAAGCCCTTACACCAGAGGGAAAAATTAAAACTTATAAAATTTCGAGATCTGACTTGGATTACAATCCAATGGGAGGGCTAATGATCAAAATTATTATAAATGATAACGAAGATTTATTATTAAATACAACTATCCAAGAGGACTCGACAACTGGTGAGTATGAAGAAACGTATCTTAGTAAAACAAAAGAGTTAAATGACCTTCTAACTATCCAATAATTTAAACAAATTTTTCTAAAATGTAAAACTGTAGATTTTATCTAGACTGAACCTGTATATTACATCAATAAGTAGTGCTTGTAACCTTTTAGCAATGTTTTTTAACAAAAGTAACATTTCAGACGTTGATGGAATTTTGTATAATAAATTTTAAGAAAACTAGAGAAAGAAATGGGAAGAAATGAAAAAAAGTAAATTAATTGTATTGGTACTGGTAGTATTTGGTCTGAGTATAGGAGGCTGTAGTCTCATTACCGGACACTCCACCAAAAAGCAAGAAATGATTGAGATCGCAGAGAGTCAGAAGATGAAAGTGGCAGTCGAAAATCTGTTAAAAAAATTAGATCCAAAAGCCCTTACACCAGAAGGAAAAATTAAAACTTATAAAATTTCAAAATCTGACTTGGATTACAATCCAATGGGAGGGCTATTAGTGAAAGTAGTTATTAATAATGATGATAGGTTAGTTTTGAGTACAACTATCCAAGAGGAGGCTACAACAGGGAAATATGAAGAAACGTATATTGGAGAAACAGAGGAGTTAAGTGATTTATTAGAAAAGGATTGATGATGGCTAATAATTTAAATTACAATGATAAACAAAATGTTGATGCTGCCCTACTTGAATACGAAAAAGATGTCAAAGTAGATGGAAAATTTAAAATTGGAACGAAGAATGATGAATACATTGGCAATGTCGCTCATATCTATGATAATGTCAACGGACATGAAGAGCAGGTCTTTGTTCTTACAAATAATGGCCAAGGTGCAAAACAAAAAGCAGTCCCTTATGATGCCTCCGATGAAGCACGTGCTCAAGTTCAAGATGTTACGGTTTTGATGAAGGGATCTGAAACCGGAATGGATCCAGGAAAATTACGCCATGATACCATCACCGATTGGTTAGGGACAGATTTACCAACAGCTATTCAGATACTGACTCCTGGTGGTGCTAGCAATCATGTAACGGAGTATGCGAAGAAACTTGCGCGAGAAAAGGGTAAGGATTATTTTAATAATACTGTTGAAGCTTTTGAAGACGCGATTCTTCCGAACTCTTTGGCTCTTCCACCAGATGCTACGCCCTTAGGTAGGTTTTGGAAAAAAGTGCTGGATAATCCTGTCAGTAATTTCGTACAGGAAAAAGCATCAGATGCGGTCGGCTATTTTGCGGAAAGAACAGTTGAGGAACAACTTCGATTTTCTTCTTTAGTAGCAGCTGCTCTTTTTAAAAAATACAATGACAAAAATGGGACGTTTCCACCTCCGCAATTCAAAGATGCTGCAACTCATTTGAAAGAGGTTATCCAAAAATACCCAAATGCCAAGATTGATCTATACGGTCACTCTCTGGGATCCATGGATATTCAGTATGCTCTAGCCTGCTTGACGGAAGAGGAAGCTGCTCACGTTGGGACTGTCCATGTATACAATGGCCCGAATATTTACAATATATTAACGTCTGAGCAGAAAAAACGGTTAGATGCTCTCAAATACAAGATTTATAATCATATTGACCATAAAGATTTGGTTAGCCTTGGATATCTGGATTCTGGAAGTCAGGGAGCTAGTGGGATAGTCAAGCACCTCAAAACAAAAAATCTGAAAAATACGGGCCTTCAGCACATGATGCATGGCTATATCTATGATCAGAATGGAAATCTGGTCCTTGAAAAGGGAACCGAAGCCATCACTCGGAAGGAAATCATTGAAGAGCGGATGAAGGTTTATTACCGCCTGAAGGATAAATTAGAAAAAACAGGTGGTGGTCTCAGTTCGAATGAGAAAATTTATCTGGACGCTTTGCAGACACGGTTGGCCGCAGATGAGCTGATTCGCGTAGTAGATGAAGGGGTGGATCAAGCTCAGAAGCTTAAAACACGCCTGGCTTCAGATCTAGAAAATGTGGAGAAGGCCTTACATACAGTTCCAAGTGGCTTTATCCTCAGTCCGGTAGAAGTCGAGGAAGCCTATGCAAAAGCTGGTGCGACAAGACAAACAATCGTCACAGAAGTGAAAGAAAAGTTCGACAGACGTTTGTCTACCTATCAGTCCTTATCTCAGGAATTTCATACCTTTAAAGAACAAGTGAATTCAGGTATTGAGCTCTTGAAGGCAAAAGATCAAGAAATAGCAGGAGAAATGAATCAGTGGGATCAACTAGCCTATTAATCCAGTCATCTCATTCAAAAAAGGAAAGTACACTAGATCGTTTAGAAAGAGATTACCATCAAGCACGCTTGGAGCTAGATGAGAAACGGAATCTACTCGAAAAAAAGCAACAACAGTTCACTCAGCTGCTGGAAGAGGAATATGCCATGGCAGCATCCTTTTTACAAAAGCAAGAATTGGATGTGGAATGTGAATGGCGGGCCCTGAATCACTGCATAGAACTGTATGATCTAGAGGCAAGAGAAGCCTCGCAAGACTGTTTGAGACAGATTGAAGCTGAGGAGGAAAGCTTGTGGCAGTCTTATCAAAAAGAGAGACGCCAATTGGAAGAAAAAATAGAGCGAGAAACGGCTTAATAATTGAGAAGGGGAGAAGATATGGGAGATCAGTTTGTCAAAGATTTTTTTGATTTAGACATGAAGGAAAAAATGCAACTCATCGAAAGTCGGAAGAACATTGAAAAAGAATTGGTACGAATGGTCTATGCACCAGTCTTAATGATGCATACATCGGGGCTTGAACGGCAGTACAACCGTGATTTAAATGGAATTGTATCAGCTGCTAAAGAAGATATCCAGGTTGTAGGCAAACAAATAGACCAGTCGGTAACTGGACAATTTGCTAAATCTGTAAAGACCACGATTGAAGAAAAAACAGAAAAGTTAAATACAGTGTAAAAAGTATACAAGTAAAATTAAAATCATAGAAAAAGCCACATCAATGAGTGGCTCTTTTCTATCGAGGGCTTATTGCTATAAGACCTAAATGTAATATTTCTTGTACTTTATTATACCCTGACAATCTTGCTTTTATATGAATATTTTCTCCTTCAAGTATGTTATTACCATTAAAGCTTTTAAATTCAGGATCTACCGCAGGACGTACCTCATCTAATTTAAAATTTGGTGACGGGACTGCTTCATTTGGACCTTTATAATCTCCTGAATAGATTAGGATGTCGTTATAAGTATTTCGTCCCTCGCTTTTTGCGATATCAGCAATATGACCATCAAATTCCACCACTTGTCCTTTATATTTATTAACGAATTCGTTGATCTTATCTGGATCTTCAGTTTGTAGAATTGTTGCAAATTCTGTGTTATTTTTATCAGTGAGAATTGAAGGAGTGCTAGAGGAACTACTAGCACTGGAAGAACTGGACAACGTTTCTGAACTGCTTGTTTTGGAACTTTCTGAAGAACTACTTTCAGTTTTTATACTAGATGATGTAGGATCAGTAGTTTGCTTCGTGATTTTTGAACTAGGGGTTGCTTGTTTGGCGGATTTTGATGTGTTATCCTTAGGGCCAAAAATGATGAGTAAGCCTGCTATTACAATAAGCAAGATGGCACCAGCGATACTTCCAATAAGTTGTAGCATTTTCAACTGATCTCGTTTCCGTATCTCCTCACTAGATAGTGGAGTGATAGAAACCTCGGCTTCTTTAGAAAATAATCCGAATATACCTCCACTTCCTTCTTCTAGTACTTCAATGGTCGCATCTTCTTTTTTTACGTTTAAATCTTTAAGACCTTTTTTAATAGCTTCTTCAACATTTTTTCCTTTATAAATCCCCATGATATTATCCTTAATTAGTTATTTTATAATCATTTTACCTAGATTTTATAAAAAAGTAAAGAATAATTTAGAAAAATTATGTAAAAAATGTTGACAAAGAAATTAATCTGCGATATAATAATTTATGTAAACAAATAGGAATCAAAAGCTAAGAGTTTACAAGATCAATAGTGTGAAAGGAGATTGTGTGATGCTATTTCCAAAACTAAGACAACTAATTGATAAAAGGAAGAATAGAAACGGATAGCCTTTGAGGCTATTATTAAAACGAAAAACAAAAATTATGTAAACAAATAAATAAAAAAGCAGTCGTTTGGTCTGCTTATTCCTAAGAATAAATAAAAATTATGTAAATTAGAGGTAACAACTATGAATAACAACTTTAACAATATGGATGATCTTTTCAATCAACTGATGGGCAACATGGGTGGTTTCCGTTCGGAAAGCCGTCGCTACATGATCAATGGTCGTGAAGTGACACCGGAAGAATTCGCCATTTACCGTCAAACAGGTCAACTTCCAGCTGATGGTAGTGAACAAGCTCAACACAGCCAAGCGAAAGGCATGAAGCAAGATGGGATTCTTGCAAAACTTGGTCGCAACTTGACCCAAGAAGCACGTGAAGGCAAATTGGATCCAGTCATTGGACGGAATGAAGAAATTCAAGAAGCTGCGGAAATTTTGTCTCGTCGTACCAAGAACAATCCGGTCCTTGTTGGGGATGCTGGTGTAGGTAAAACTGCAGTAGTAGAAGGTTTGGCACAAGCTATCGTAAATGGTGATGTCCCAGCTGCCATCAAGAACAAAGAAATTATCTCGATTGATATTTCTGGTTTGGAAGCAGGTACTCAATACCGTGGTAGCTTCGAAGAAAATATCCAAAACTTGATTCAAGAAGTCAAGGCGATGGGAAATGTCATTCTCTTCTTTGATGAAATCCATCAAATCCTTGGTGCAGGGAGCACAGGAGATGGTCAAGGATCGAAAGGCCTTGCGGATATTATCAAGCCTGCCCTTTCACGTGGGGAATTGTCCGTAATCGGGGCAACGACCCAAGACGAATACCGCAACACCATCTTGAAGAATGCGGCTCTGGCTCGTCGTTTCAACGAAGTCAAGGTCAATGCTCCGTCTGCAGAGGATACTTTCAAGATTCTCCAAGGAATCCGTGACCTTTACGAAAAACATCACAATGTCATTTTGCCAGATGAAGTCTTGAAGGCAGCGGTTGACTATTCTGTCCAATACATTCCACAACGGAGCTTGCCTGATAAAGCGATTGACTTGGTCGATGTGACAGCTGCTCACTTGGCAGCCCAACATCCAGTAACAGATGTGCACGCTGTGGAACATGAAATTGAAGAAGAAAAAACCAAACAAGAAGAAGCTGCCGCTAAAGAAGATTACGAAGCAGCTTTGAAAGCAAAAGTTCGTATCGAAGAACTTGAAAAGAAAATTGCTAACCATACAGAAGACCATAAGGTGACAGCAACGGTCAATGATGTCGCAGAATCAGTAGAACGGATGACCGGTATTCCAGTATCACAAATGGGGGCAACGGATATCGAACGTTTGAAAGAAATGGGTCATCGTTTGCAAACCAAGGTCATCGGTCAAGACAAGGCTGTAGAAGCAGTAGCGCGTGCCATCCGTCGGAACCGTGCAGGCTTTGACGAAGGGAACCGCCCAATCGGTAGCTTCCTCTTTGTAGGTCCTACAGGTGTCGGTAAGACGGAGTTGGCTAAACAATTGGCTCTAGATATGTTTGGTACCAAAGATGCGATCATTCGTTTGGATATGTCAGAATACAGCGACCGCACAGCTGTTTCTAAATTGATCGGTACAACTGCTGGTTATGTTGGTTATGATGACAACAGCAATACCTTGACAGAACGTGTCCGTCGTAATCCATACTCTATCGTCCTTCTGGATGAAATCGAAAAGGCCGACCCTCAAGTGATCACCCTTCTCCTCCAAGTTTTGGATGATGGTCGTTTGACAGATGGTCAAGGAAATACCGTCAACTTCAAGAATACAGTGATTATCGCTACTTCAAACGCTGGCTTTGGTTACGAAGCGAATTTGACAGAAGATGCGGACAAGCCAGAACTCATGGATCGGTTGAAACCATACTTCCGCCCAGAATTCCTCAACCGTTTCAACGCTGTAATTGAATTCTCACACTTGAGTAAGGAAGACCTTTCTAAGATTGTGGATTTGATGTTGGTAGATGTCAATAAGACCCTTTCTAAGAAAGAAATTGACTTGGCTGTAAGCGAAGCTGCCAAAGCTTATATGACCGAAGAAGGATATGATGAAGTCATGGGTGTTCGTCCACTCCGCCGTGTGGTTGAACAACAAATCCGTGACAAAGTTACCGACTTCCACTTGGATAACTTGGATGCTAAACATCTAGAAGCCGATATGAAAGATGGAGTACTGGTCATTAGAGAAAAAGAAATGACAAAAGAAGAAGGAACAGATCAATAAATCTTATCCTTTAAGATTTGTTGAAAAAAATGAAGACTGCTATACCCTAGCGGTCTTTATTTTTTCTTCCCACCTAGGGGAAATTATTCGCTGATTTAGGGTAAATTTCACTAATTTGGGCTAAAAAAACATCAATAATTAGTGAAAATTATAGTATTTGAGCACAAATATTAATAAATAAAGAAAATAAGTATATAATCTATACAAGAAAAAAATTGAGGAATGGGAGAACAATGAACAATTCAATGGATATCTACTCAACTCCAGAATATAGAAAGGTAGAAGCCGTTGTTCAGCTGATGGTGGATGGACGCTTGACGAGTTACCGTGTTGCTACTGAAACCAATATCAGTAAAATGAGCTTGGCGACCTTAACCAAGGGAACGAGTAAGATTAAAAATATCACCTATCAAACCGCATTGGCCTTGATTGATTGGTATGAAGAAAATCATGAAAAGTATGGCATTACAATTGACTAATTAGTCGCCCACTTTTCGTGGTTTTTCTTTTTGCTTTAGCTTTGGTTCCATCCTTGAAACAATGGGTAAATTTTTGCGGAAATAAATGGGAAAGCTTGAAAAGACAAGCAAAATTTGATATAGTATACCATATATTGAAAATTTAAGGAGAAAGATATGCCAAACGCAAGTTTTCTGATTGTTCTCATTGCCATGTTTGCTTTGATGTTTTTCATGAGTCGTAGCCAAAAGAAACAATATCAAAAACGGATGGAAAGTTTGAATAAACTTCAAAAAGGAAATGAAGTCATCACAATTGGTGGTTTGTATGGAACGATCGATGAAGTGGATACAGAACGTAAGACGGTTGTCTTGGATGTAGATGGTGTCTACCTGACCTTTGAATTGGGAGCCGTTAAAACAGTTCTTCCAGTTTCAGAAGGATCAGCAGAATCTACCACAGAAGAATCTGATTCAGCATTCGAACAATAATCATCTAGAGAGTGGGACAGAAATCGGTAATTCGTTAGAATTCGATTTTGTCGTCCCACCTCCGCACAGTTGAGTAGGGCTGTAAAAGCTGATGAAATCAGCGTAGTAGAGCCCACTCAACCACTGCGTCTTGCTCGACAATCCAAAAACAATTGAGAGGCTAGGACTTTTGTCCCAGCCTCTTTTAGTGGATGAGAGTGCGCTTTTTTTGATGGAAAGCCATGCTCCTCCAAATAAGAGGCCAGAGTCCCTATTTTAATGGGATTTATGGTATAATGAAGCGATCAATATTGAAATAGGTAGAAAAACATGTTTCCTTTTAAGAAAAAAGAAAAAAACGAGATCCCCTTAGAAGTCCCGAAACATATTGGCATCATCATGGATGGCAATGGTCGCTGGGCGAAAAAGCGGATGCAACCGCGTGTTTTTGGCCATAAGGCAGGGATGGAAGCCCTCCAAGAAGTGACCATTGCGGCGAAAAATATGGGGGTTCAGGTCTTGACGGTCTATGCCTTTTCAACGGAAAACTGGACGCGTCCAGAAGAGGAAGTCAAGTTCATCATGCACTTACCGGTGGAATTTTATGATCGCTTCGTTCCTGAATTGCATCGCAACAATGTCAAAATTCAAATGATTGGCGATACCAAAAAATTGCCAAAAGAAACCCTAGAAGCCTTGGAAAGAGCTGAAGAAAAGACCAAGGACAACACAGGATTGATTCTGAATTTTGCCCTCAACTATGGGGGACGTGCTGAAATTACTCAGGCTGTGAAGCAACTGGCTCAAGAAGTGAGAGATAGCAACCTGAGCCCAGAAGAGATCACGGAAGATCGTATTGCTGATTGCCTCTATACGCAAAGTTTGCCTCGTGATTTGAGAGATCCAGATTTGATTATCCGGACCAGTGGAGAGCTTCGTTTGAGCAATTTCCTTCCTTGGCAAGCTGCTTATAGCGAGCTTTATTTCACAGATGTGATGTGGCCAGATTTTGGAGAGGATGCACTACGGAGTGCCATAGTAGATTATAGCCATCGCCATCGGAGATTTGGCGGTGTTTAGGAGAAAATGATGACAAAAGATTTACAAAAACGTGTGATTTTTGGTGGAATTGCCCTGCTCTTTTTCATTCCAACAGTGATGGTTGGGGGGGTATTCTTCCAGATTGTAATTGGCTTGATTGCCATGCTGGGTGTTCATGAATTGCTGAAGATGAAGGGGCTTGAGACTGCGACCTTTGAAGGGGCGCTCGCTATGTTGGCAGCCTTTGTATTGACCTTGCCGATTGAGGACTATTTGACTTACCTGCCAGCAGATGGCAATATGATTGCCTATGGTTTGGTGGTCTTGATCCTCATGGGAACAACGGTTCTCGCTCAACAGTACAATTATGAAGATGTGGTCTACCCCATTGCGTCCAGCTTCTATGTAGGGCTTGGTTTCCATTCTCTAGTAGATGCGCGCATCGCTGGTATTGACAAGGTCTTGTTGGCGCTCTTTATTGTTTGGGCGACAGATTCAGGTGCCTATCTGGTTGGTAGCCAGTTTGGCAAACGCAAGCTCATGCCTGCCGTTTCTCCCAATAAAACGGTTGAAGGCAGCCTAGGTGGGATCTTGTCAGCCGTTGCAGTGACCGTGATCTTTATGATGGTTGATCGCTCAGTGGCAGGTGGACATGGGTTGATCGCTATGATCTTCTTTACCATCCTCTTTAGTATCGCAGGTCAATTTGGTGACCTGGTAGAGAGTGCGATCAAACGCCACTTTGGTGTTAAGGATTCTGGGAAATTTATCCCCGGACATGGCGGTGTTTTGGACCGTTTTGATAGTTTGATTTTTGTATTTCCCTTGATGCATTTCTTAGGCTTATTCTAGAAATGAATCGTTAGAAAGGATAGTGCGGATAGAACGATGCAATTTATTGCTTTTATTGTTATTTTTGGAGTGATCGTACTTGTCCATGAGTTTGGTCATTTCTATTTTGCGAAAAAATCGGGCATCCTGGTGCGAGAATTCTCAATCGGGATGGGACCCAAGATCTTTGCCCATATTGGTCAGGACGGGACAGCCTATACCATTCGGATCCTTCCTTTAGGTGGTTACGTTCGGATGGCTGGCTGGGGGGAGGACACGACGGAGATTAAGACTGGTACTCCCGTCAGCTTGACACTCAATGAGGCTGGTAAGGTCGTCCGGATCAATCTTTCTGGAAAGAATCTGGATCAGACAGCCCTTCCTATGAATGTTACCCAGTTTGACTTTGAAGATAAATTAGAAATCACGGGCTTGGTTCTCGATGAGACAAAGACCTATGATGTCGATCATGATGCAACCATCGTTGAGGAAGATGGGACCGAAGTGCGGATTGCACCGAGAGATGTTCAGTATCAGAATGCCAGCATTTGGGGACGATTAATCACCAACTTTGCGGGTCCTATGAACAATTTCATCCTCAGTATTGTGGTTTATTCTCTCTTAGCCTTTATGCGCGGTGGTGCGATTGATTACTACAGCAACAATGTTCAAGTCGCACCTGATGGGGCGCTGGCTAAGGTTGGTGTCAAAAGCAATGTTCAGATCCTTCAGGTAAACAACGATACCGTGAGCAACTGGGATGAATTGACAGATGCTGTGGAAAAGGCGACCAAGGACAGCAAGACTGCTCCGGAGTTAACCTTGAAAGTCAAGACAGACGGCAAAGAAAAAGAAGTCAAAGTGAAACCAACCAAATCAGGAGATCGTTACTATCTGGGTGTGACAAACGGGATCAAGACAGGCTTTATGGATAAGCTCTTGTCTGGCTTTACAGACACTTGGAACACGGCGACCCGGATCTTGGGAGCTCTGAAAGATATTATTTTCCACTTTAGTCTCAATAAACTGGGTGGTCCAGTCGCTATCTACAATGCCAGCTCACAAGCGGCTCAACTAGGAATTCCTGCTGTGTTATCCCTCATGGCCATGCTCTCGATTAATATTGGAATTTTCAATCTGATCCCGATTCCAGCCTTGGATGGTGGAAAAATCTTGATCAACCTGATCGAAGTGGTCCGTAGAAAACCGCTCAAGCAAGAAGTAGAAACCTATATGACGCTCGCAGGTGTAGCTCTGATGGTGATCTTGATGATTGCTGTCACCTGGAACGATATTATGAAATTATTTTTGAAATAGAAAAGGAAGTTGTTCATGAAACAAAGTAAAATGTTGATTCCAACGCTTCGCGAAATGCCAAGCGATGCTCAAGTCATTAGTCACGCTCTGATGTTGCGTGCAGGGTATGTTCGCCAAGTCTCAGCTGGTGTCTATTCTTACCTACCACTAGCTAATCGTGTAATTGAAAAAGCCAAGGGCATCATGCGCCAAGAATTTGAAAAAATCGGAGCAGTAGAAATGTTGGCTCCAGCTCTCTTGAGTGCGGATCTCTGGCGTGAATCAGGCCGTTACGAAACTTATGGGGAAGACCTCTATAAGTTGAGAAACCGCGAAGGATCTGACTTTATCTTAGGTCCAACCCACGAAGAAACCTTTACTGCTATTGTGCGTGATTCAGTGAAATCCTACAAACAATTGCCCTTGAATCTCTATCAAATCCAACCAAAATACCGTGATGAAAAACGCCCACGGAACGGTCTTCTTCGGACCCGTGAGTTCATCATGAAAGACGGCTATAGCTTCCATGCCAACTACGATAGCTTGGATGTGACTTACGATGAGTACAAGGCAGCTTATGAGCGCATCTTCACTCGCAGTGGCATTGATTACAAGGCCATCATCGGTGATGGTGGGGCTATGGGTGGAAAGGATAGCCAAGAATTCATGGCCATCACACCAGCCCGTACAGACTTGGATCGTTGGGTTGTGCTAGACAAATCGGTCGCTTCCTTTGATGAGATTCCTGCAGAAGTTCAAGAAGAAATCAAAGCAGAATTGCTTAAATGGATGGTTTCTGGAGAAGATACCATTGCCTATTCAAGTGAATCAACCTATGCTGCGAACTTGGAAATGGCGACCAATGAATACAAGCCAACCAACCGAGTGGTCGCTGAAGAAGCCATCGAACGTGTCGCAACGCCAGGTATGAAATCTATTGATGAAGTGGCAGCCTTCTTAGATGTTCCAGAAGAAGCAACGATCAAGACCTTGGTTTATGTTGCGGATGGTGAGCCAGTTGTGGCCCTTCTTGTCGGCAATGACCAACTCAATGAAGTCAAGTTGAAAAACTACCTGGGAGCGGATTTCTTTGAGCCGGCTACTGAAGCGGAAGTCAAAGAATTCTTGGGAGCTGATTTTGGCTCACTGGGTCCGGTAGACCTCCCAGAAACTGTCAAAATCATCGCAGACCGCAAGGTCCAAGACAGCCGCAATGCAGTCGTAGGAGCAAATGAAAATGGCTACCACTTGACAGGTGTCAATCCAGGTCGGGACTTCACTGCAGAATATGTGGATATCCGTGAAGTTCGTGAAGGTGAGATTTCGCCAGACGGAAAAGGTGTTCTCAACTTTGCGCGTGGTATCGAGATTGGTCACATCTTCAAACTCGGAACTCGCTACTCAGCCAGCATGGGAGCGGAAGTCTTGGATGAAAATGGACGTGCCGTTCCAATCATCATGGGATGCTACGGAATCGGTGTCAGCCGTCTTCTTTCAGCTGTCATGGAACAACACGCTCGCCTCTTTGTCAACAAAACACCAAAAGGGGAATTCCGCTATGCATGGGGAATCAATTTCCCTAAAGAATTGGCCCCATTTGATGTGCATTTGATCCCAGTCAATGTCAAGGATGAAGGAAGCCTGGCTTTGACCCAACGGATCGAAGAAGCCTTGGTGGATAAGGGTTACGAAGTCTTGGTGGATGATCGAAATGAACGCGCTGGTGTGAAATTCAGTGATAGTGATTTGATCGGCCTTCCAATCCGCGTAACAGTTGGTAAGAAAGCAGCGGAAGGCATCGTTGAAGTGAAAATCAAAGCGACAGGAGATACGATCGAAGTTCATGCGGACAATCTCCTTGAAACTCTTTCTATCTTGAATAAATAAGCTAAGAGAGTGGGACAAAAAGATTTTGATTTCAGGAATCCTTTATTATAAATTTTTAAAATCGATAGATTAAACAAAAAAGCGAACAAAAAGAGCATTCCGAGTGTTAGAAAACTCTTTTTGTTCGCTTTTTATATTTAAGGTTAGACTTTTGTCCCAGACTCCTTAATTGTTTTTGGGTTGTCGAGCAAGACGCAGTGGTTGAGTGGGCTCTACTACACTGATTTCATCAGCTTTTACAGCCCTACTCAACTGTGCGGAGGTGGGACGACGAAATCGAATTCTAATGAATTACCGATTTCTGTCCCACTCTCTAAAAAATAGACTAAAATTCATCAACAGGTAAAAGTTAAAAAATGAATTAGATAGCTAAATTATTCTTCTGTCAAGCCTTGCTCTTTGATAGCTTCAAAAAAATCTTCGGGTTTATCTTTTAATCTTTCAAAGATGGTACCCTTCTGGTCTGTCACGCCAAAAGCAGCAGCAGCTTCATCTACATCCATTTTTGACAAATCAAAAGTGACAGATTGCTGAACGGTTTTTTTATCTGCAGAAATTTTAACCTCTAAGTCAATCCCTTTGGTTTTGTTCACCGCTTCAAATTTGGGACTGCTTTTCATGTCTTCTTGATAAAGATCAGCTAGCTCTTTGCGGCTTTTATCTTTTTCCGCTTCAGGGATCTCTTTTTCCTGAATGAAAGAAAAAGAAGTAACCTTATCTTTTTGATAATAGACTTTGATTTTAGTAACGGAATCCGCACTTATTGCCCTTGAAAAAGTTTTCGTCTTCACCTTTTCTTTTATGGATTTATTTTGTCCCTGATTCTGAGTTTGTTTTGGTTTGTTTTCTTGTTTGTTCTGACTAAGCGTACCACAAGCTGTGAGAGTCAGCAGACAGGCGCTGGCTAGTAAAAATTTTTTCATAAACACTCCTTTTAGGATTTCATTTGTGTTTAGCATCCTTACAAACAGGCTTCTAAACTGTTTCCATTATACCATAATGAAAACAAAAATGGTAATTTATGCAATTTATTAATTTATTTCTAGAAAGTATACAATTAAATTAACATTTTTAATGGATGTGTTGAATTAACATATAGAAAAAGATGGAGGTATAATTTCTTTGTATTGTTACTAAATAAAGACTGTTGGAGAAAGGCTTTTGAGGAAATTGTTACATTTCTGTGACAAATAATTACAGAGCTGTAACAAAGTTACAATGTTTTATCAGATGGTCCTCTCATCTTGACATTCAAGCAATATTTCATTAAGATAGTGTTAAGTAAATAATACAGACAAGGAGAAAAAGGTAAAATATACAGTTATCTGGTATTTTACTAATTCGTACTAAAGTATTGTTTATGAAAAAAATAAGGGTATTAGCCCAAAAGGAGAAACATATGGCTCAAATTAAATTAACTCCAGAAGACCTACGTGCTTCAGCACAACGCTATGCACAAGGTTCTCAAGAAATCGATCAAATCCTTACTACTTTGACTCATGAACAACAAGTCATCGATGCAAACTGGGATGGATCTGCATTTGATAGCTTTGAAGCACAATTCAACGAATTGTCTCCAAAAATCAAACAATTCGCTCAATTGTTGGAAGACATCAACGGTCAATTGATCAAGGTTGCTGATATCGTTGAACAAACTGACCAAGATATCGCAGCACAAATCCACTAAGATAGTCTTGGAGGTGATCTTACTTCTCGTAGGTAGATCACCCTTTTGTCTTTTGATATATAGAAAATAGGGGTTAGATTCTTAATTCCTAACCCCTATTTTGTATCTATGATTAGAAAAAGGAAAAGGTATGGAAGCAAAACATAAAAAATGGTTAAAATACATCGGTCAAAGTGCAATGGTGCTCCTTTTGATGGGAACTGTTGTCGGTTTATATACGTCTGTTCAGAAAGATCAAAGACAGAGGGAAGCAAAGGCCGTCCAAACTAAGGAAAATACCAAGCTCAACATCGCTGTAGTGAATGAAGATAAAGCGGTTAAGTTAAATGACAAAGAGTACAACCTCGGTGCGAGTTATGTAAAAAACATCGAGCGGGATAACTCACAAAACTGGTCGGTCCTTCCTCGTGGAGCAGCTGAAGCGGGACTTGCCGACGGAAAATATCAATTGTTGATTACAATTCCAAGTGACTTTTCTGAAAAGGTCCTTGAAGTCAATGCGGTCAATGCAGAAAAGACGACAGTTACCTATAAGGTCAATGCTGCTGGAAATGCGCAAGTTGAAAACGAAGCCAATAAAGTTGCAAAAGATATTGTATCAGATCTCAGAAATCAGTTGGTGGATATGTATATGGTCAGCATTTTGAGCAACCTCTATACAGCTCAGAAAAATGTTGAGACAAGTAACAAGGTACAATCGACCAATATCGGTTCTTACCGGAGTAATTTGTTGGATTCAGCTCTGGATTCAAAGAATATTTTCCCAAGTCTTTATAGTTTATCGACGTCATCTGTCGAGTCAAATAACGCCTTGAAAACAGTTCTTGAATCGTATACACAGGCTTTTGACCAATTAAGCCAATCTCAAAGTCAATATGGTCAGAATTTTGATAGCTTGATCAAGCAACGCTCAAGTGACAAGATCAGCCATGAAGAATTCATGAATCAGCTTATGACCATGAAACAGTCTGTGTTGAGTACACAGACGCAGGATTTGTATAAAAATCTGCAACAAAATCAAGACGCTATTACCAAGCAATTGAACAAACCGGCTGAAGGCGATACCTCTGGGACAAAAACTTATGCAAGTTTGACCCAGGATGTTAATGATCGGATTTCTGAACTGGAAAAAGGGATCCAAACAGAGCGCCAAAAACTGGATGATCATGAAAAGAACATCGCAGCTTCTGTAAAGGCGAAAATCTTAGACTACTATGGTCTCAAAGAAGGCGACAAGGTGACCCTTCGTACCTTGCTTGGAAAGAAAAGTATCGATACGATTAGCAAGTTACGAACCAAAGCAGATGATGACATTCGTCAAGCAATTGAAAAACTTCCGTCTTTAGACCCAGCTAGTCTCAACTTGAATAAGTATGGAAATCTCAACGCAGCGATTGATTTTGATAGTACTTTTGCTGCTGGAACAAAGGCGCAACCGAAAGGGAACGCCGATGATTTGAAACGATTGGCTGCTGAAGTAGATGCCAAATCAACTGCAGTTGCAACGATCCTCAATGCCAAATCTGGGAAACAGAAGGTTAGTATCCAAGTACCTACTGGAGTCAAGGTGGATACCTGGACCTATGATGGGACGACGTATGCAGGTAACGCTGAGCAGGAAGTCGAACTAAAAGATGGCAAACCAATTCAAATTCACCTCGCTGAAAATGGAGGGGCCATGCCAAGTACGATTGATGTTGACGTCCTTGTGAATGGGGTTTCTTCTACCAGTGTGACCGTTTCTGCCGAAGACTTAAAATCAGCTGTTGCCAACTATGCGACGAAAGCAAGTGAAATTGCTTTGAATTACCAACGCGCAGGAGCATTGATCGATGCCTACTATCCTGCAGATGAAAAAGGAAATCGCCATTCGATCTTCGATCCAATTGAGGATATGGATTTGACGGACGCTCTGGTCGATGTCGTGAAGACTGCAGTCGAAGGCAATATCAAGGAATACCGTACCAGTGTTGAAACAGACGGGAAAGGGGATGCGACTAAGGGCGTGAAGGCTCAATTAGACGATACTCTTAAACAATTGAAAGACTTGGGACCACAGTTGCAGGCCAACCTTGCAGCTATTGAAAATGCCAACAAAGATCTAACCACAAATATCAATGATCAATTAACACAATACGCTGAATTTCAAAAAAAATTAGAGGCTATCTCGACGGCGCAGGAAACAGACAACCAAGCGCAAACGAAGACAGACGCAGACTTGTCATCTCTCGGTTCTGAATACACCTCTCTTTTGAGCTCAACCGAAGGGGTTAAGAGTTCTTCTAGAAGCAATGTCGAAGCTGCCAATTCTACCAATGAAATCTTTAACCAATTGAATAAGGAATTGCAACGGGCACAAGGCAATACAGAGAAATTGTCCAGCAATGCAGAAAGCTTGATGGGTGAATTTGATAAGGAACTGTCTGAAAATGGAAACTTTGTCGAATCCTTCCGTAAAGTCTTCAACAATGCCTATGAAAACGGGGTTCCAAATGAAGTCTTGCTGGACTTCTTGTCAAATCCTGTTGCAGAAAAATCTTCTTCTGTCAAAGCCACTATCAACGTCTACCGTCCATTTATCTGGATCTTTATGTTGGAAGTTTTGAGCCTCTTTACGGCTTATCTCTTTGCGACACAACCGATCATCCGCAAGGTCAAAGACCGCTTTAAGTTGGATCGCTTGCAAGAATCCGATATCTTGTCTGTTGGTGTCCTTGTAGGGCTTTCCCTCATCTTGGGCTTGGTGACTGGTATGGTTTCAAGTATTCAACTCTCAGTTGGTCGTGAATACGTGCCTTCTTGGGTCTTGTTAGCGGTATTGGCAGGCTTTGTCCTCGTACAGCTCCAATACTTCCTCTTGAAACACTTCCGTGTGATTGGAATGGGAATTTCCTTCTTCATGCTGATTAGCTATGTCTACCTGTCCAGTGCGATCGGAACGACCGCAACCTTGTCCGGTCTTCCAGCCCTTGTGAAAAATGTCAACCTCCTTTCTATTTTAGAAGGACAGTTTGCGGGTTACTTTGATGGACAAACAGCCAGCTTTGGCGTCTTCTTTGGATTATTGGTCTTCTTTGGACTTCTAGCTGTGGCCAATATCTTCATTCCAAAGAAATTCACTCAAACAAAGGAAATTGAATCAAGCTTATGAAAAAAATGATGTATCTTCTCCTTGTTCTTAGTCTCTTACCAGTGGTTGTGGCGTCTGCAGATGATTTCATTGACAATCGTCTGCAGGTCAACAACTCACGCCTGGAGACGGATAAAGAAAAGACGCTCGGTGGCCAATTGGATGCGACGGAGTCTCTTTTCAACGAGAAGGATCAAAAAAAATTAGCAGATGAAAAACGCCAGCAAGAGAAACAATTGACCGATTCAGACGGCCAGTTGTTTTCTGCTATAAAGGCAAAGAAAAAAACAGGGCCTGAAGCGGACCTGTTTCAGCCAGGAAATCAGAAATTATCCAAATTTGAGTCCCACGAGGAGAACAATTCGGCTAGCTTGTCGGATTTCATCCCGGCCTTGCAAATGCTGGCTTGGAGCGTTCTTCTTTTTGGAACTGCTAGCTATATTTCCTATCGAATCTATAGAAAAGAGGCCTAAATGGACCAACATATCAATGTCACCTTCCGTATGAATGGTGCAAGTCATGACCTAAGAATTCCAACGCGGGTGGAGGTACGACGCTTGATTCGGGAATTGGATCAGATCTTTGGGTCTGCTCTAAAGCCTAGAAGCAAGTATCAGTTGCGCGTGGTAAATAAAGGCATCTTGCTGGATGAAGGCAAGGTGGTGCAAGACTATCCGATCACAAGTGGTGATCTGATCGAGATTGAGGAGTGGTAAGGTGAAAGAAGAACAATTTACACTGGAAGAACAAGTCTTCCGTTTTGAAAAAGAAGAAACCAGCTGGCGTCTGGACCTCAAGCGTTCAGAAGTGGATAGCCAGGATTTACGCAATTTATGGATTTTGGATCTCCATCATCCCTTGTTTTTAGAGCAGAGCATGACAGCCGATCAAGACCAGATTCATCTGACCTATCAGACAGATGCGCTGGGCTTGACTGCAGAAGAAATCAAGGAATTACCGGTATCAGACCGTCTGCGTCTAGCCATCAATGTCTTGGATTTGGCTCCGGCCTTGGAGCTTCCGGTGAACTTTATGCTTCATCCCATCAATTTGTTTGTGACCAAGGACGCCCAAGTCAAGATTGCTTACCGTGGGGTTCCGGGTATGATGGTGCCACACAAGTGGGATCAGGTGGAATTCTTGCGCCAGGCTAAGTGCTATGCTGTCACGCTTTTTGGGGACTGGGACTTCATGGAGCTCTATCAAGGGACACTTGAATTAGAAGATCTCCCTGATTTCTTGGTGGAAATCCGTGATGCCGCTAGTCTAGAAGAGATGAAAGTGCTCTTAGAGAAGGCTTACCAAGAGCGCAAGGAAGAAGAAGAAAAGACCTTGACCTTGGTATCCAGTCGTCAACACCGAATCTTTAAGTTGGCAACTGTTTGGCTTTCAGCTGTAGTGGCTCTCTTACTTTTGCCTTTGATCTATTTGGTCTTTTTCCAAGCACCTTTTAAAGAAAAATTGCTTCAAGCAGACACAGCCTACCTCAAGGTGGACTATACTGGGGTGATCGATGAGTTGGAAGGCGTGGCTCCAAGCAGTCTGCCAATGACACAGAAATATGAGTTAGCAACGTCTTACTTGCAAGGCTTGAATTTCTCAGAGGACCAAAAGAAGGTCATCCTCAACAACGTCACGCTGAAGTCCGATAGCCTCTATCTCCACTACTGGATCTATATTGGCCGTCATGACTTTACCCAAGCCCTTGATGCTGCTAAGCGGATCGATGATTCAGACTTGATCATCTATGCCCTTCGTAAGGAAATCAAGGCGACACGTGATAGTGAAAAACTCTCTGGTGAGCAGCGTGAAAAGAAACTCTCTGAACTAGAGGGCGAATACAAGAAGTACTGGGATGCCCGCTCTAAACTCTTGGAAGCAGAGACAGATGAAACCAAAGCTTCCACCAGTGGCTCAACAGCGGCGTCCTCCACAGCTTCCTCTACAGAAGCTTCCTCAGCAGAAAGCTCGTCTTCGACCGCCGCAAGCTCTAGTGCCTCTAGCGAACACAAGGAGTAGTCTATGAAAAAACGTATCATACTCTATAAAAAAGGTTTTCGCTATGAGCTAGCACTAGAAGAAGGGAAAACAGCGACCGTATCGAATCAAGAAACGGCTCAGTTGACCCTTGCTTCGCAAGAAAGTCCCCTTCATTTCCAATGGGATCAAGAAGAAGTCTTCTACCAATATGGGGAAGACAAGGGCGTGCTTGAAAACAGCAAGATTCTTGGGGATGTGGTCTGCTACTTGGCGACAGGGGAAGTCCATACCTATGAACTGCTCGACAAGGAAGAAATCCTCGTAGCAGATGAACAGGGTGCGGATGTGCGCGTGCATTATCCCGTGCGCTTTCTCCTTGTGAAAAAGGACCAGGCCTGGACTTGTCAGCTCTTATCCGGAAAGCTCTACCATAACCACAAACTCGTTACTGAAGCGACTGTTCCACTAGCTTTTGGGGATGAGCTGGCTATTGGAGATGTGACCTTTAAGCTCTATCCAGAAGAGCTTGGCGTGGAAGGATCGGTTGAAGTGAGTCCTTATCTGGTGCCGCGTTTGCATTCGCGCTATGACTTTTACAAGGATTATCCAGAGTACCACCGGTCTCCGCGGATCATCTACCGGAGTTCGGAAGACAAGATCTTAATCAATCCTCCGGGAGCAGAGCCTCAAAAACCATCCGATGAACTCTTGAAGTTGATCATGCCACCCCTCATCATGGTTGGGGTGACCCTCTTGATCACCATTTTCCAACCGCGGGGGCTCTATATCATCGCGACAGTCTCCATGTCTGTGGTCAGTGTGATCTTTTCGGTCCAAAGCTTCTTCAAAAATCGTAAGAAATACAAAGAAGACAAGAAAGAGCGCGTGGAGCTCTACCATCTCTATCTCAAGGACAAGGCCAAGGACTTGGAGCAGCTCTCTCGCAAGCAACGAGAAGGCATGTTTTACCATTTTCCAGCGATCGAAGACTTGACTAAGATGGTCAAACGCTATGACTCGCGGATCTACGAAAAAACACCGCTGCATTTTGACTTTTTGGCCTATCGTTTGGGCTTGGGCAAAGTCCCAACCAGCTATGAACTCAAATATGGTCAGGAAGAACGCAGTGGGAAGAAAGATGCCTTGGAAGAAGAAGGCTATGCCCTTTTCAAGGCCCATCAAAAGATCGACAATCTTCCGATTGTAGCTAGCCTTAATCGGGGACCGGTCGGCTATGTCGGTCCTCGTCCTATCGTGCTCGAGCAGTTGCAACTCCTGGTTGCTCAATTGGCAGTCTTTCACTCTTACCATGATCTGACCATTATTCCGATCATTCCAGAAGAGGAAAAAGAAAGCTGGGACTGGATGCGCTGGTTGCCTCATGCGACTCTGCAAGATATGAATGTCCGTAGCTTTGTCTACAATCAGCGGACACGCGATCAGGTCTTGAACAGTCTCAACCAAATCCTCAAGCTCCGCAAGGCGCAAAAAGAGGAAGAAAAAGCCAATGACACCAAGATCTTCCACCCTCACTATGTGGTCCTCATCACCGATGAGACTTTGATTTTGGATCATGTCATCATGGAGTTCTTCCGCGAGGATCCGACAGAGCTGGGCTGCTCCATTATCTATGTGGCAGACGTGCTCTCATCTCTTTCTGAAAATATCCAAACCGTTATCTCCATCAAGGACCGCAACCAAGGGCAATTGCTCTTGCAAGAAGGGGTTCTTCGTGAGCTGGACTTCCAATTGGACCACTTCCCTGAAGGTTATGACAAGGAAGCCATCTCGCGTGGGCTTGCGCCTCTCAAACATATCCAACAGCTCAAGAGCTCGATTCCAGACTCGGTGACCTTCCTTGAAATGTATCAAGCAGAAACGTTCAATGACCTCAAGGTCTTGAGTCGTTGGG